>DYSN01000078.1 GCA_020718205.1 Draconibacterium orientale | reverse complement strand
GAGCCAGCAGTCGGGTTCCTTCAACCGGATCAACGGCAATATCAACCTTTGGACCATGACCGGACCCAACGCGTTCGCCATTGAAGAGCATGGGTGCTTCGTCTTTTTCCCCTTCACCAATGATAACGATTCCATCCATTTCAACGGTTCGGAGAAAAGCGCGCATGGCATCCACAGCGGCACCGTCGCCTCCTTCTTTGTCGCCAGTGCCCATATAGCGAGCAGCTGAAATGGCAGCGGCTTCGGTAACCCGAACCAGCTCCATAGCTAAGTTTCTGTCAATTGTAAGTCTGCTCATAGTCCTATAGTTTTTTTAATTACAGTTTTCGTGAAAAACAAACATGCGCTCGGCGGTTTTAACCACCACTTCGGCAGTGATTCCAAACTCTTTATAAAGCACATCGATGGGTGCCGAAGCGCCAAAACGATCCAGGGTAATGGTTTTCCCGTTGAGTCCCACATATTTATACCAACTCATGGCCGAGGCAGCTTCTATGGCAATGCGGCGGGTGATTCCTTTTGGGAGCACCGATTTTTTATATTCTTCGGGTTGTTGGTCGAACAGCTCGGTGGATAACATGGACACTATTCGAACTTTTCTGCCATTTTCGTTCATTTGTTTTTTAGCTTCGAGTGCTATTTCTACTTCCGAACCGCTGGCCATCAATATGATATCGAAATCTTTATCTTCGGTTAAAATATATCCGCCTTTTTTGGCATCGGTGCAGAAAGCTACTTTTTCGCCATCACGGGTAACCACGGTTAAATTTTGGCGGGTGAGCACCAAAGCGGTAGGTCCGTTGGTATTGTTGAGCGCCATTTGCCAGGCTACTGAAGTTTCATTGGCATCCATAGGTCTAAAAGTCAATAAGTTTGGAATGGCTCTTAAGGAAGCTAAATGTTCAACAGGCTGATGGGTAGAACCGTCTTCGCCCAAACCAATGCTATCGTGGGTAAATACATAAATCACCCGAAGACCCATTAATGCAGCCATGCGGATGGACGAGCGCATATAGTCGGAGAAAACGAAGAATGTGCCACCATAGGGAATAATTCCGCCGTGCAAGGCCATTCCGTTGATGATAGCGCCCATTCCGAACTCTCTGATGCCGTAGTGAATATAGGTTCCACCACGATTTTCGGGGGTATAGGCTTTCTGACTGTCGGCTTTGGTATTGTTGCTGGGAGTGAGGTCGGCAGAACCACCCACGAGGCCGGGAATTTGTGGTGCTATGGCCGAGAGCACTTTACCCGAAGCAACGCGGGTTGCTACTTTGGTTCCCATATCGAAGTAAGGGAACTCTACTTGTGGAAGCTTGTTTTGCATGGCATCCTGAAGTTGCTGATAAACATCGGGGTGAGATTTACCCATTTGCTCTACTTTCAAATTCCACTCATTTTCGGCTGTGAAGCCTTTAAAAGCAACTTCACGGCCAAAGGAATAAACTTCAGCAGGCACGTAAAATTCGTCTAATGGTAATCCAAGGTTCTTTTTGGTGAGAATCACTTCGTCGGCACCCAGTGGAGCGCCATGCACATGGTGTGTTCCTTGCTTGTTGGGACTTCCGAAACCAATGATGGTTTTGCAAATGATGATGGTAGGTTTGCAGGTTTCCTGTTTTGCCTTGTTAATGGCTTCTCTGATTTCGTTGGTATTGTGTCCGTCGATTTCGAGCACATTCCAATGATAGGCTTCAAAACGCATGCGGGTGTTTTCGGTAAAACTGATGCTGGTATCGCCATCGATGGTGATGCTGTTGGAATCGTAGAAGGCTATGAGTTTATTGAGTTTATGATGTCCGGCAAATGCACTGGCTTCATGGCTTACACCCTCCTGCAAATCGCCATCGCCAAGCATGACATAGGTATAATGGTTTATCAATTCGCTTTTGGTATTGAAACGGGCAGCCAGCATGGTTTCGGCTATGGCCATTCCCACTGCGTTTGCAATTCCCTGCCCCAAAGGACCTGTGGTTGTTTCAACACCTTCGGTATCCTGACGCTCGGGATGTCCGGGGGTTTTACTATGCCACTGACGAAACGATTTTAAATCGTCGATGGAAAGGCTATAGCCAAACAGGTGGAGAAGGCTATAGAGCAACATACTCCCGTGTCCGCCCGAAAGCACGAAACGGTCGCGGTTGAACCAATTGGGATTTTTTGGATTGAACCTCAGTTGCTCGCTAAACAAAACCGCTGCCACATCGGCCATGCCCATGGGAAGACCGGGATGACCTGAGTTGGCCTTCTGAACGGCATCGATGGATAATCCGCGAACGGTGTCGGCTAATTTTTTTAACATATCATTACTCATGTGTTGTATTTTTTAAAATTATTTAAACATATCTCTTCCAAATCACTGATTGAAAATCTTTTAATCTGTGGAGCTACCAGACTGGCATGATGAAAATTTTCGCCATAGGTATAATCGTTATAAAAAACCGCGGTGGCAATTCCTGCATCTAAGGCAGCCTGCATGCCTTCTTCAGAATCTTCTATCATGATGACTTCTTTTGGGTTTAGATTCATCAGGCTAAGACATTGCTTGTGCAGAAAACCATTGTTAGAGGTTTTGGCGCCGGATTCTTTACCCAATATCTGTTCGAAATAGGGCTTGAATTCCTGAAACTGCACATCGACAAGTGCCCGAATCTGATTTTCGTAGGAAGTGCTCACAATAGCCAGCCGAATGTTTTTCTCCACCGCTTCTTTGAGAATTTTTCGAATTCCGGGTCTGATTTTCAGCAGAGGCAAAAATTCATCGATGTAGATTTTCTTTTTTAGGGGCTCGAATTTTTCAAGAATACCTGAAATGCTATTCGGTTCATAACCAAGCTTTTCCAGTTCACTTCTCAGCCTGTTTGCCGACCCTGGAATGCTTCTCATCAGTATTTGAAAATAATCCCAGCTCCATTCCAAAGGAAGCCCCAATTGTTTCATGGCTGCATTGCAGGCGGGCAGGTGGCCGTATTGCTCGCTAAGAACGAGGGTGCCATCCACATCGAAAATGAGTGCTTTTAGTTTATTCATGTTCGGCTGTTCTATGGGTTTTCATTTTGGCTGTAAAGATAAACACAGATATTTTATAAATAGTGTTTTAATTGCTCTTTCCAACCTGGGAAAAGTTGATTGGCGTCGTTTTGGAAAGATACAAAAGCGCGGGCAAACTGCTTATGCTCTTTGGCAAATTCGAACGGATTGGCTCCTGATTTCCAGCATTGTTCAGCCTGACGAAGCGATAGAGCTCCTTCGGCGGGGCCATCAATATGGCCATAAGAACCACCACCGGCAGTCAATATTACATTGCTGTGACCCATGTTTTCGAAGAAACCAACGATTCTAAGGGCGTTCATTCCGCCCGAAATGATGGGCGTAGTTGGCTTAATGCCATGCCAGCTTTGGTTGTAGATAAATCCCATGGCTTCGTCGTTTTCTATCATTTTGGCAATGATGGTATCGGATTTGTCACCTTCCATTTTTCCAAAACCCATGGTTCCGGTGTGAATTCCCGATGCGCCTTGCAAACGAGCCATTTTCGACAAAACAAAAGCGTTGTAACCCCTTTTGGCCGAAAGAGAAGTGATGGCTCCGTGTCCTGCGCGGTGGTAGTGCAAAAACTGGTTGGGGAAAAATCGGCGGGCGGTGGTAATGGCGGTTGGGCCACCCACATATCCATCGACTAAGAAAGCCACATGACTGGCAAATTCACCAAATTGTTCCAGGATATATTCGCCGCGGGCAATGATTTCGAATGGATCGTCGGCAGTAATATTGGCCGAAAAGAGTTTGGCTTGTCCGGTTTTATCCTGAGCGCGGCGCATGGCATCGACCACCAAAGGAATCGTTTTTTTCATGGGCGCAAATACCTGATTACCTTGGGGTTCATCGTTTTTAATGAAATCGCCACCCAACCAGAAATCGTAGGCAGCACGGGCAAAAGGTTCAGGTTGTAAACCCAATTTTGGTTTAACGATGGTTCCGGCAATGAAGCCGCCATTCACTGCGGGTCGACCCAAAACTCTCCACAAATCGGCGATTCCCTTGGAAGGACCATCGAATTCGGCCATATAGCGCATGGGAAAATAGAAATCGTACATTTTTGCGTGTTCAATATCGCCCATTCCCTGATTGTTGCCAATGGTGAGGGTGAGAAACGATACAATCATGGCGCGTCCATCGATGAGATTGCGGTCGAAAAGCTCCACGGGATAGGCAATTCGCATTTCTTCCTCAGCGGGATTGATATAGTAAACCAAGGCATCGACCGATTTGGTGAAATCGTCGGTGGTGCTCACTTCCACATTGGTACCTGTTGACGACTCGGCAGCAAAATGGGCGGCCGCACTCAGATAATCTTCATGACCCAGCGGGTTGGTATAATGCTTGGCCGATGGTTTCATTTTATAAGCACATAAAACATGGTCGCCTTGTTCCATAAGCTGCTGCTCATTGAGCGATAAATTGGCGTATCTATTTGATTGATTCATAATTAAAGTTTTTAATGGTTTTATAAATTAAATTACATTTCTAAAGAATGGATCATAAAATAGGCAATGGTAAGCTGAGCCAGAGCCAATGGAAATGATGTTATATTTTCTCCGTCTTTGGATAAAACCCCAACATCATCAAGATTAACCTTTATACCCTCGCCCTTACTTTCTATGGCGGCGGCAATGGTCTTTTTAAGGATTTCTGTTTCGGCAAGGCCAATTTCTGAGTTGATGTCGATGACTTCGAAGGGCTTGCCATAGATTTTTTCAAGCGTTAGATTTACGCAGGGCTTTCCGGCCTGATTGGCACAGGGGTATTCTTTGCGGCTGATTTCGGTTATGATTTTATTAAACTCATCGCAGGGAGCAGTAGGGCTGAGCAAAATCTTGGCATTGAGCTTGCTGGTACTGTCGGAATTTTCGTCGGGATAGAACTGAATGATGATGTCGGCAAATTTTTTCTGGGGGCGGATAAAGGCTTCGCTGTCGTCCTCCCGGGCAACAATTTCCTTGAGCACTTCTTCGCGGGAATAGCCACGTTTGGCCATATCTCGGCCTATCTTCCATTCCTTCCGCAGGCTTTCGGGTGGATCGAGATAAACTTTCACATCGAAATTTTGTCGCATCACACGGGTATGAAACCCCAGAAGTCCTTCAACAATGACAAAATTAGTGGGTTTCACATAGTTGGGCGCATCGAAATCACCGGTTTTGTGGTTGTAATTGGGCTTTAAAATGGCACGGCCCTCGCGCAGCTCTGTGAAATGGTTCTCCATGATATCCACGTAATTACAAGCCGGATTCAAAGCAGTGATTTGATGCTCTTTTCGCTGAACACGGTTGTATTTATGGTAATCGTCGCTGCAAATGGGGAATACATTTTTTATCCCCAGCAGATTCACAACACCTTTGGTAAGGGTTGTTTTTCCGGCGGCGCTATCGCCGACAATACCCAGCATAATTGTTTTTCTGTTCATAGCCTTTAGTTTAAATTATTTCCAAAAGGCCTATTTTCCTAAACTGTGCCAGAAAATTCACAGAATAATAATTATTTTCTTATAATATTGATTTAAAACAATTTAAATCTTAGAAAAAATTAATTTCTACAACAATTATTTTAAATGTGTGCAAGATTTGGCACAATTTAATTAAGTTTGTTTAATCAGAATGGTATTAAAGTGATGAGAATTGTTTATCAACCTAAATATCAATATTTTAACTGTGTCATTCTTGACAATAACGCATGATTCTATGAAAACAAAAATAGCCATTATTGGTGCTGGAAAAGGTGGATCGGCCATCCTGGAAGCATTGTATTACGAGCCTATGGTTCAGATCATTGGGATAGTAGATATCCATCCCAAACCCCTGGGGCTGGAGAAAATTACTAAAATGGGGATTCCGTTTTACGGTTCACTCGATGCTTTTCTCAAAAGTTGCCACGCTGCGCCCGATTTTGTTTTCAACCTTACCGGCGATAAAAGAATGGATGTGATTCTTCAACAAAAATGCACCCACGAAAGCAAAATCATCAATGGTTATATGAGCAAATTTATCTGGGATTTGATAGACCAGAAAAATCAGAAAGTGATTCTGGAGGAAAGATACAATGCGCTTAAAAAAGAATTGCGACCCGAAATTCAAATGGACAATTTGATTTTTGGCAATAATGCACAGATGCAGGAAATTAAAAATCTTATTATCAAAGTGGCCCAAACCCCAACCACCGTGTTGTTAACAGGCGAAACGGGTACCGGAAAGGAAGTGATTGCCGACGCCATAGTGCAAAACAGTCATTTGAAACACGAGCCGTTTATTAGAGTCAACTGCACAGCTATTTCATCTGAATTGCTTGAAAGCGAGCTTTTTGGACATAAAAAAGGCTCATTTACCGGCGCGGTGAAAGACAAAATTGGCATTTTCGAGAAAGCACAGGGAGGTACCGTTTTTATGGACGAAATTGGCGATATCAGTATACAGATGCAAGTGAAGCTACTGCGGTTTTTGCAGTTTGGCGAAATAAGACCTGTTGGCTGTGCCGAAACAAAAAAAGTACAGGTGCGCATTATTGCTGCCACCAACCGCAATCTGGAAGCCATGATTGAGCAGGAGAAATTTCGCAGCGACTTGTATTATCGCATCAACACCATGACCATTCATATTCCGCCACTTCGGGAGCGCAAGGAAGATATTCCCATTTATGCTTATCATTTCCTGAAGAAAAACATCCGCAAAATCAATAAAAAAGTCACCAGCATCTGCAGCGAAGCCATGAATTACCTGAGTGCCTATGGATGGCCTGGCAATTTGCGGGAGCTCGACAGTGTTATTGAGCGTTCGGTTATTTTAACCAATACCAGCCAAATTGATGTGAGCTCGCTGAGTCAGGTCATTGTAAACCAGACCAATGTACTAAATTTAAAGGTAGGTTTGCCGCAGGCGCGCGAAGAGATGCTGAGGCAGTTTGAGTTGGAAGCCTTGCAACAATATCTGGCGGCAGGTGCCGGAAATATTACCAAAGCAGCTCAATTGGCCAATATGCCCCGTCGCAGTTTTTACCGGTTGCTCGAAATTCATCAATTGGAAACGGATACTTTTAAGCGGGTTTAAAATGCTGGTAAGAATAGCACAGCTTTCCGGAAATTTTTTGGGGATTCATCTGTTTTTATCCTGGATTTCCTTATAAAATAGGTGATTCAGAAAATAAAACTATCCTGTTACAGAATCTCAAAATCGAGCAATAGAAACTCTATCGCTAAGTGTTTTTTTATAATTTTGATAAAAATAAAATACCATGGGACACGAGGCTATTAAACTTGAACTCATAGAGTGGCTGGAAAAACTCAATGATGCTGATACCCTCAATTTTCTAAAGCTTGTAAAAGACAGCCGCAAAGCCAATCAGGATTGGTGGGCCGAATTGACAAATAACCAGAAAATGGGTATTGAAAGGGGTTTGAGAGATATTGAACCGGGGAAAACAACGCCTCATTCGGAAATTGCAAAAAGATATGGCATCTAATTATCAGTTATTTTGGTCAGATGAATCATAAAATAAACCATCCCCACTTCTCTTTTAAAACTCAGGAATGAAGCAACTCAAAAACTAAAAAACCTAACGTATGAAAATAGCACTGGCACAACTCAACTATCATATTGGAAATTTTGCATCCAACGAAACAAAAATTATTGATGCCATAAAAAAGGCCGAAAACCTTGGTGCCGGGTTGGTAGTATTTGCTGAGTTGGCCATTTCGGGCTATCCACCCCGAGATTTTTTGGAGTTTACCGATTTTGTGAATCAATGCGGCGAATCGGTGGAGCGAATTGCGGGTCACTGCACCAAAACTGCCGCCATCATTGGGCTTCCAACCTATAATCCGGCGGAAAAAGGGAAACCACTTTTCAATTCTGCGGCTTTGCTCAGCCAGGGAAAAATATCTCATCTCACTCATAAAACCCTTCTGCCCAACTACGATATTTTCGATGAATACCGCTATTTTGAGCCCAATCACAGTTTTAGCTGTATCCAGCTCAACGGCAAGAAAATTGCCCTAACCATTTGTGAAGATTTATGGAATATTGGCGACGACCCGCTCTATACCATCAATCCCATGGACGAGCTTATGGTCGAAAAGCCCGATTTAATGATTAATATCGCCGCCAGCCCATTCCATTATAAACAACGTGAATTGCGTCTTGAAATTCTGCAGCGCAACGTGCAGAAATATAAAATTCCTCTGCTCTATGTAAATCATGTGGGTGCACAAACCGAACTCCTTTTCGATGGAGGTAGCGTTGCGTTAAACTCAGTGGGACAAATGGTTTGTGAATTGAAATATTTCGAAGAAGACTTTGCCATTATCGACACTGAAAATCTTCATCCCCTTGAAAATCAAAAACCTGTACCAGATAAAATTGAGCTTATTCACGATGCGTTGATTATGGGAATTCGCAACTATTTCCAAAAGTTGGGTTTCACCAAAGCCATTCTCGGACTTAGCGGGGGAATTGATTCGGCTGTAACTCTGGTGCTGGCTGCGCGGGCTTTGGGGGAAGAAAACGTTTTGTCGGTTTTACTACCATCGCAATACAGTACTGGTCATTCGGTGAAAGATGCAGAAGATTTGGCCAAAAACTTAGGTTCTCCCTATCAAATAATCCCCATAAAAAATATTTACGATGCTTTTGAAAAAGAGCTCAGCGAATCGTTCAAAGGTTTGCCTTTTGGCATTGCCGAAGAAAATATACAGGCTCGTTCAAGGGGCGTTTTGCTGATGGCACTTTCCAACAAATTTGGCTATATTCTACTGAATACCAGCAATAAAAGTGAAGCAGCAGTGGGTTATGGAACGCTCTATGGCGATATGAACGGCGGGCTTTCTGTTTTAGGCGATGTGTACAAAGTGGATGTGTTTGAACTGGCTCGTTTCATCAATAAGGATCAGGAAATCATTCCATGGAACACCATCACCAAACCACCATCAGCAGAGTTACGCCCCGACCAAAAAGACTCCGATTCGTTGCCCGAATACGAGATTCTCGACGAGATTCTCTATCAGTATATCGAGCTGCGGAAAGGCCCTAAGGAATTGATAGCCATGGGCTTTGATGAAGTATTAGTAAAACGGATTTTAAAATTGGTGAATACCAACGAATACAAACGTCATCAAACTCCACCCATTTTGCGAATCAGTTCGAAGGCATTTGGAATGGGACGACGGATGCCCATTGTGGCTCGCTATTTAAGCTAAGCTTGCTTCTTGTTCTATCCTTTTTTAAAGCCCGAAAATAAGGGGAAACAGCAAGGCTACTATAATAGTCCACAAGGTATAAATGGGCAAATAAACCGCCACTGCTTTTTCAACCATCCTGATATCATCGCCATGAAAGACATTTCTAAAAAGCCTGAAGCTCACCATTAATAAGTTGGTGATAATAAGTAGATTGCTCCCAAAAACAGCCATTCTGTTGGGGGTTATTCCCCATTCCATAATGCGGAAAAGTATGGCAGAAAGGGCAATTCCATTTACGATAATTGTGACAACAGAGAGCGCAAAAAGCATGGAAACATTGAACTTTTCAGCCGATTTTTTGGATTGCTCCATAATCGAAAAAATGATGATGGCCATTACCCCAATTAGCATAGCGTTGAAAACCAGAAGAAACTCACGATCGTTGTAGGGGTCTTTGTTTGAATAGATGATGGCAATGAGATAAACCACCAGTGTGACGAGAACCAAAGGCGTGAATACCCTGGCGATTACGGGTGATACTTTGTTTATGAGCTGCGGATTCGATTTAATGAGAAAAGCAGCTAAAATGGGAGCAGCTGGCAATCCCCAAACTATCACATAATGGGCATAAAAATCTTCGATGGGAACATCGATGATGGAAAAAAGTCCAAAAGTAATACCGGTGAGCAATCCTCCGCTGATGAGAATTAGCGTAGTGAGTACCACAAGCTCCCCGTTAAACCGAAGGAAATCCATTCGGACAGACCAGTCGTTCCATCGCAAACCAATATAGGCAATTCCAAGAACCGACCACATGGTAAGCGGCATATGGAGTGAAGCCAAAATAACGGTATCGCTATTGAGCATATTGGGCAAAACATTCATGTAAATGGCCGGTAAAAGGAAAGCTAAGCCGAGAATAATAAACCCCTTAACTTCATATTTCATGCGCCAGAGAAAATAGAAAGCTAAAACAGGAAAAACCACAAATGACACATTGCGGGAGTAGAAAAAATCGGGATCCATGGCAAACAAATCGGGGAGTTTGGCAATGAGTCCGGCAACAAAGACCAACACAGCCAAAATCTTTAGCTCGTTTTTGGTTCCAAAAGAGATTTCGGGCTGACTGTAGTTTAGACGCTCGTTCCAGATTTGAGCCGGAATCTGGTCATTAATTTCGGGGTACAAGGCATTAAAACTCTCTTTGAAGCCCGATTTGTTATTGCGGTAAATTTTTTCGAGATGGGCGGCATTGCTTAGGTTTCTCAATATTTCATCTTTCATCGATATTTGATATTTAAAAAATAACCAGAGTTCAAGTGCTTCAGTAGAAAGGGATAATTAATTCTCTTTGTCGGTTTTAATATCTTTAATGTTGAGTTGAAGGTTTTTTTGTCCGTTCCACTCGTTCTCTTCCAGATGGTAGCAAATGGAGAATGTGAGCCCCTGACCTTTAATAATATTGATTTTATCGGCCAGCTGAAAGGCAATGGCAGGCAAAGGGTATCCGCTGATATTTGCGTGAACCACATCCATTTTTAGGTGATTTTTTCCTACAACCCGGGCGCTGCCGGTATCCATAACATCGGTGGTTACAAAAACGGGGGGCATGTTTCCGGGGCCAAAAGGAGCAAACTGCCTCAGAATCCGGTAGAATTTGTAGGTGAGCTCATTGAGATGAATTTCGGCATCGATGGTTATTTCGGGCGAAAGCGATTCTTCGGTAATATTGCCGAGCACATATTCTTCAAACCGATCTTTAAACACCTGAAGTTTCTCGGGTTTCAGGCTGAATCCAGCGGCGTAGGTATGTCCGCCAAAATGTTCAAGCAAATCGCTGCAGGCATCGAGTGCGTCGTAAATATCGAAGTTTTGAACTGAACGGCACGACGCTGTGAGCAGTCCATTGCTCTTTGTAAAGACGATGGTTGGGCGGTAATGCGCCTCAATGAGCCTGCTGGCCACAATGCCAATGACCCCTTTGCTCCAATTGGGATTGAAGACAATGGTGCTGAGTTTCGATCGGTTTTCGGTGTCTTCGCTAATCATGTTCAGTGCGTCTTCAGTAATTTCGGAGTCGAGTGTGCGGCGTTCGGTATTAAGTTCATTTATTTTTTTGGCGAAGGTAGAGGCTTCATCGGCAGTTTGGCTGATGAGCAATTCAACCGAGTTACGTCCGCTTTCTATGCGCCCTGCGGCATTGATTCGGGGGCCAATCTGGAATACCAAATCGCTCACTGTTAGCTCTTTATTATAGATGTAGTCGCCGTCTTCAATATTTTTTGGTCGAACTTTTTTAAAGCTCGTATATTCTAAAATGGCTTCGATGCCGGGGCGCGGATTGCTGTTAATCCGCTGAAGACCATAGTAAGCCAGAATGCGATTCTCGCCAGTGATGGGAACAATATCGGAGGCAATGGCCACCACCACCAAATCGAGGTATTCGTTGAGATCGTCGAAGGGGAAAGTGTTCTTTTGAGAATAAGCCTGAATCATTTTGAAAGCCACACCACAACCCGAGAGTTCGTCGTAGGGATAGTTGCAATCGGGTCGCTTGGCATCGAGAACAGCCACTGCCTGGGGAATTTGGTCGCCCGGACGGTGGTGGTCGCCAATGATAAAATCGACCCCTTTTGATTTGGCATACTCAATTTTCTCCACTGCTTTAATACCGCAATCGAGAGCAATCACAAGTTTATATTCATACTTGGCTGCAAAATCAATCCCCTGAATGGAGATGCCATATCCTTCCTTATAACGGTCGGGTATATAAAAATCAACTTCACTGTAAAGCTTTTTCAGGAACGAGTATAGGAGAGCTACTGCGGTGGTTCCATCCACATCATAATCGCCATAAACAAGAATTTTCTCACGATTATTGATGGCCATCTCAATTCTCTCCACAGCTTTGTCCATATCCTTCATCAGGAAAGGGTCATGGAGTTGGCTGAGCTCGGGTCGGAAAAAAGTTTTGGCTTCGTCGTAGGATGTTATTCCCCGTTGCGCTAACAAATTGGCCAACGAACGGTCTATTTTTAAAACGTCCTGTAAGTGACGAATTGTTTCTTCATTGCCCTGTGGCAATATCACCCATCTTTTTTCCATAATTCATCAAAGTTATCACTAAATAAAATCGTTATTAAAAAATGCGGGTTATTTAACGAACAGAATTTTGGTGACGGCAGTTTCGCTGCCTTCATCGTCGGATATAAAAACCAGATAAACCCCGGTTTCTACGCGTTGTCCATCCAAGTCTTTTCCATCCCAGATGGCTTGTCCGCCATAGGCTTTGGTTTGCATCACCATGCTTCCGCTCACATCGGTTATGCGCACATTGGCATCTCTCACCAGCCCTGTTATAGCTATGGCTCCCTGATACTCGGGTCGCACGGGGTTGGGATAGGCATAAACGTTGTTGAGCGTTGGATTGGGTTGTGTGGCTTCGCCTCGGAAAACAATAATTCCTTTATCGGTTCCCACATACACTTCCCCATTATCCTGTATTTCGATCGACAGGATATTATCGCTGTAGAGCGGGCTGTTTTCGGTGGTGAAATGATATATTTCTTCGCTTCCATCGGCAGATAGCAGGAACAATCCGGCGCGTTCGGTACCAACCCATTTTTGGTTGCCACCATCCACTGCAATGGCATGAACTTTTTCGGATCCTAAAAGATATTGGGCATAACCATCTTTCTCCACTATAATTTGCTGAGCATCATAGTCGCCATCATTAAAAATATTATAGGGATTGTAGATGACTGCGATTCCTTCGTCGGTTCCAAGCCACATTTCGCCGTCTAAATCTTCAGCCATTGCCGAAACGGTATTGCCTGGAATTAGCCCTTGATATTTGTTTCCATTGAGGCCTTTCAACTGGCTTCCGGCGGGTTGTGTTTCGTCGAATACAAAAACAAACCAGGTGCCACCCTGACGTAGCTGAATCCACTTGTAGTTTCTGGAGTCGATAATCATTTTGCCCACATCGGCCACACTTGTTGAGCCCAATTCGTAGGCAGTCCAATTTCCCGATGGATCCATTTTGTGAATCAGCGAATTGCTTGCAGAAGCGGTAGCCCAAAGGTTTCCACTATTATCGTAAGCAACACCACCAACTCTAATGGTTATGGAAGTTCCATTTGCGGGGGTTAATGAGCTGTTTTCCAAGCCATAAGCTTGTTCTAGTCCATTTTCGTTGAAGAGCATCAAACCCTTTCCCCAGCTTCCTACAGCATACTGATTGGAATTTAATGGATTTATACTAACGCTAACCGGGTCGTATATGGTATCGAGAGCGGGCGTATTGGTTGTAGTATAGTTGATCCAGGTCTCTTCGAATTTGGTAAAAACACCGTCTTTTTTATACAAATTACCATAGGAATCGTTTCTACCACCCGGTGCCACCACTACCCGTCCGCCTATAATGTCCATATCGAATACATTGGCAGTTCTGGGGCCATTGAGTTGAAATTGTTCAAACTGATAGAAATTGTAGGTTCTGAGAAGTCCATGGTTTTTATCAGCCACCCAAAATACTCCATCGGCATCTTCGGCCACATCGGAGGGTGCCATATGCTTATCGAAATTGTATTCATAGACTTTAATATCGAAGCTTAAATCGTCCATAAACAAATCCATGGAATAGGGCTTCATGATGTAGAACTTGTTTTCGCCCGAACACATATTCACCACTTTGCTGTTTTCGGAAAGTGCCAGTGTGGACCAGGAATCGCCATTCTGATAATATACAATATCTTGATTCGATGTCGGGTGATAGCCGGCCAGAATAATACCATTATGGCTTTCGACCTGAGTAAAGCTGCCCGACGAGTTTGGAATATCAGCTACAATACTCCAGTTTTGAAAATCGGCCAGATTTGGGCTGTTGAGCTCGGCTCTGCGCAATCCCCTTTCGGTGGCCGCATAAATATGCTGGTCGGTAAGAGCAATATCGAATACTTCGATGGAGGCTCCATTTTCACCAATATACCAGGTATCTTTGATTTCTTCTTTGTTCACATCGACCAAAACGATTCCAAAACCACAGCTCAAATAGGCAATATTGCCTTCAAAATGAATTTTATTGATGGTCTTTTTACCCAATATTTGCTTGCGTTTGATATCGCTTATATTGATAATCTCACCATCTTTTATTAAATCGATATTGGCATTGCTGTAAGCTATAAAGAATACATTGGCTTCGGCAGAATATTCGATGTTGCTAATGCGAAAATCGTTGAGACCGTTAATTTTACTATACCTGTTCATGGTATTGTCGCTTTTCCTCAGGGTGAAAAGGCTGTAAGGGGTAACCGTATAAACCATGTCGTCCGAAACACCCAAAAAAGTTGCTTCACGATAGGGCAATTCGTCGCGCCACTCGCCAATACTAATGGTCTGCGCTGCCACAGAAACGGAAATCAAGAGATATAAAATCGTAATTAATCTATTCATTTTGTTTGTTTTGTAATAAGGTTTTAGTTTTATCCCACGGCAAATTCCATTGAAAACAAAGATTTTACAATGATAGCAAGTTTTGCGGTCTTACCTTGGCACAATTTCACAATATAACAAAAAAATTGCCCTATTATTATGAGCCACACATAGATTTTTAGAATTTATTTAATGCGCCAGAGTCTTCATTTGTTCTTCATTTATCGTCCCTGTAGCAAGTTGTGGGCGAAAAAAAAGGACTCCTCGAAAAAATCGGGAAGTCCTCAGTATTAGTATCTGTTTGGATTTATGGAACTACAAACCGTTTAACCACCACACCTTTGTTGGTTCTAATTTTCATAAGATAGAATCCGGCACTGATTTCACCATTGGATGATTTATAGCGTGAGCCGTTCACTTGGGTTTGATTCACCATCTGTCCGTTGTAGCGATAGAGAATAATCTCTTCGATGGTAATTCCGGAGGTCGATTCAATCCAAAAATTACCGCCAGCAGAAGGATTGGGGAATAGTTGAACCTGCTGATTGAGCAATGATTCTTCTACTCCGAAATGATCGATGAATATACCAGTTTGATAATCGACATAAAAATCCAGATTATCGATGTAGGTATTTGGCGCAGTAAGAGATATATAATAGGTTGTATCCATATTCAACCCTGGAATTTCCACTTTTATGCGGTAGTTTCCATTGGGAAGATTGGGTATTTCCCAGGCACCGAGATCATTACTTCGGTCGTAGGCCACGGCCAGATAGTCGGCCTTATCATCGGGCGCAGTGTATTCAAGAATTACGTCCACGTTTTTCACAGGTTCTCCTCTGAATTCCGCCAAATAAATATGACCGCCAACCCTGCTTGTTCCTGTTGATATCTGAGTAAAATCAGCAACAGTAATTTCTATTCCTGTAACACTAAGCTCCTGAATATCGACAATAATTGCATCTCCCCAATAAATCGAATTGCCATAATAGGTGGGCAGATAATCATCTGTTTCCACTGGGATAACCTTTACAAAATACTGGCTATTTGGGCAAACAGTTGTGAATTGATAGATGCCATCCTGAAGCGAAAAAGTAGCCACTTCAACCGCCGAACCTTCGCCAAAATACTGGTAAAGAACTACTGTTCCGGCGTTAATTAGCTGTCCGGCGGAATTTTTCACAGAACCTGCCATAGTAAGCTCACAATTGAGCAGTTCAAATTCCTGTAACAAAACCTGGCTCCATTGACCTGCCTCGTTGGCTACTCTCACGTTGAACTCATGCATACCTGGCTGCAAACCACCAACTTCAGCTAAAAAAGATTCGGAAATAAAGGCTCCCGGAGTGAAATCGGTATAAGCGATTCCATTTCCAATGCCGGGGTCTGTATCGTAGAAATACTCCATTCTGTTGATGAGTGATGGCTGCCCCCGGTGAATTTCGATGTAAAAAGGTTTGGTGTATACCTGGCTCCAGCTGTCGTTGCTATCTTTTACCCGAACATGTGCCATATGAAATCCGGGAGTCAGATTGCTAATATCGAGCATCTGATCCAGCTGAATTTCCTGACCTTGTGTGATGGTGAGACTTGTTCCCTGTCCATAGCCCGGGTCGGTATCGAAGAAATATTCAGCATTTAATACTGTTGCCAGCTCCCCAAATCCATTCTCTATATAAAAAAGCTTCGACAGAACCGGACTCCAATTATTGCTGTTGTCTTTTACTCTGAAAAAAGCATTATGAAAACCTGGGGAAAGTCCACTGACATTCAGCATCTGATCGATTTGAATATCGTTGGAAGGAGTAATAGAAATGCTCGTACCGGAACCAAAGCCCGGATCAATATCGAAGAAATACTCGGCTTGAGTTACCTGCTGAGCATAGCTTAGATAATAGGAGCAAAAAAATATGATTATTATAAACTTTTTCATTATCAGCATTTTATAAATTAATAAATTATTGACTTAACGATGCGAACCAGCCTTGCGACAAAAAGGCATCAAGGTTTTCTGGTTCTTTAACACTAAGTTTATTGCTGCGTTTTAGCCTTAATAATCACGTGCAGTCCTTCCATGGTTCCCTGTCCGCTTATGGTGGCTTCATAGATTCTTGGGAGTGGTGGCAATCCACTTAAAATATAGGGAAAATCGCCATCGAAGATTCCACAATCCACGCCATTCACGCCAAATCCAATGGCCACGCTTCCATCCTTTAACTCAAACATGGCATCGGGGCTGGTATTGGTTCCGTTGGGATAATCCACAAAAACGGTGGTAAAATCAACGTCCACAATATTGTTTGTACCACCCACAGGAAGCTCAGAAGTCCCAATAATATTGTTCTGAACCAGATTTCCATCGGTGTTGTCGGCATTGATTGCACCCCGAACAATATTGTTTTGTATTACTGCGTTTTCTGCACTAATATTATCATATTGGTCAAAGAATATGTTGTTTTTGACAATATAACTCCCATTTGAATTGGTAAGTGTTAAATTGTTATTGATAATATTGTTGGCAAATGTCAAATTTGAGCTTATAAAATTCATACCCCAAATCCAGGCACCGCTCAATAAATAAGATTGTTTAACTAATAAATTGGAAACATGCTGATCGGAACCGCTTATTCTAAATTCAACTCCAACGTAGCAACGTTCAATTATAATATCACTGGTAAACACATAAAGATACCCGGAAACGATATTTAATCCTGACAATATGGTTCCCTCTGCGCCGGCATCAATGGTTAAATATGAATTGATTTGCGAAGAAAAATGATTGGCCTGGGTATCATCGTTCTCGGTGAGATAATATCCGGTTCCATAAATGGTCAGCTTTTTAGTGATAGTTAAATAACTTTCATTGTAAACTGTCCCCGACCCCTCCACATAAATGATGTCGTTGACTGCTGCAGCTTCAACAGCTGCTGCCAATGTGGTAAAATCTGCCCCCGAATTAGGCATGTTATTCACTCGCCAAATGGCTGAAAATGCATTCATCGCCATAAAAAATACGGCAAAAGAAATGATAAAAAACTTTTTCATAAGATATAATTTTAAATGTGTTAGAATGATTTTGACGCTTTAAAATTATAAATTTTATCCATAGAAAGTCAAGCAATAATGTACGGATTTATAAATCGGGACTTGTTATTGATTATTATATAAGCCTGAATATCATCACTTTAAAACAATGTCATTCTCTTTACTA
>DYSN01000077.1 GCA_020718205.1 Draconibacterium orientale | reverse complement strand
TAGGGACATTAATCCAAAGGACGCTATCCCCTCATTCTTCGGGGCTATCATCCTTATCTCAAGTTAAAATCCGCGGGAAAGTAAATCCATGTTTTCAAAAACCATGCTTAACTCGCTAATCATCATGGCAGTAGCTCCCCAGATTTTTAAATCGTCAACAATATAGCAGGGAGCACTTAGGCTCATTGACTCACCGTTTCTTACACGCACCACTATTTCTTCTGTTCGGAAATTGGCCATATCGAAAAGCGTTGAAAGGGGAATGGAATACAGCTTCTGAACCTCGCGAAAATCGGGGGAAAGGGGAGGAAGCGCAGGTAAAAAAGCCACATATGGCTGAACGAGAAAATTGGACGGCGGAATATATAAATTGCTCAACATGCCCAAATACTGCTCCTGTGGTATCACAATTCCGGTTTCTTCGTGAAATTCGCGCATGGCAGTGGCCAGCAAATCGGCATCATCGGGGTCTTTTTGTCCGCCCGGAAATGAAATCTGTCCGCTGTGAACACCCGCATATTCCACCCGTTTCATCACTAAGGTGTAAAGCTGATTGTTCTGCGGAAACAGGAGAATGGTAACGGCGCTATGTCTGGCATCAGCAGGCCATACACGTGCTTCCAAACCTTCTATTCGGTCTCCGGGCGCCAGTTTTATATGCGCACGGTTCGCAGGCAAAGGCTGTTTCAGACATTCCCCCAATTCATGGCACCAGTTTTTCCAATTATTCTGCATGGCGCAAAATTAAACTAATGTAAGTTCATTGCGGCGAATATTAAAAAATCTAAATCATAGCCACCGAAAATCCATTATCTTTATATTTGCAAAAAAAATAAAATGAGTCAGGAACAACATAAAAGCGATTTTCAGTCGGAAGAGCTGCTCGAAGAGAACAAATCTCTCATTTTGTTCAATGATGATTTCAATACCTTCGATTTTGTTATCAGCACCCTGGTGGAAGTGTGTGACCACGAGCCACTTCAGGCCGAGCAATGTGCGCTCATAGTGCATTATAAAGGCAAATGCCCTGTAAAATCGGGAACCTATAACGAGCTCAAACCCGCCTTCACCGAAATGTCGAACCGCGACCTTACCGTGGCCATCGACTAAAAATCTGGTCGATTTTGATTCTATTTCTCTGTTCTCTCATGTACGATTATTGCCATTTGGAGAATACTTCGCTCTCTTCGGCAATTTTTCGGTAACCAGAAATGCCCAAGCAAAATGGCTTCTTTACCCTCCTATAACTCGTTACTGAATAGCTTATTAGATTTTAGTTTTATTTTAAAGAAGCAATTATTTCACTTTGTTTTTTATTTATTTTAGTGGGTTGTTTGCCGATTGTTTTTTTCGCTTAAGTTTTGTTCAAAATCTTTAAAACCTAAATCCTAATGCTATGAAATCGATGCGTCATTTTCTGTTTCTTGTTTTTATCCTGTTTCCTTTTGTTTATGGTTTTTCGCAATGCAATGGAATTGTGGTAGATAGTACCAACCAGGTGAAAATTATTAAAGTCTGGGGAACTCACGCCCAAAGGGGATATGCCTATGGTTATCTTCAGGGGGAAGAGATTGGCCTTCTGGTTAATTCCTATTTAAAACCCCAGTTTGGCGGCTATTACAGCTATGCGCGGAACATGGTTTCTTCTGGAAATAATCTGAGCTTCGATTCGATATATATTGAGGAAGCTCAGGAAATGGTGAATGGGATGAATGCCGCCGGTACCAACGTTTATGCGGTGGATTATATCGATATTCTCGTGGCCAACTCTTTTCTCGATATTGCCAAACTTCTGGGGAAATCCATTGGAATGGGCTGCTCGAGTCTGGTGAGTTGGGGAGAGGCCACCGAAGGAACAAATTTAAACTCCGGAGCTATTATTACCCGAAATCTCGACTGGACAGTGAACTCCCTTTTGGTTCATAATCAGGTGGTTGTAATCCATCAGCCATCGGAAGAAAACGAGCAGAATTTTGCACTCATCGGCTTTTCCGGAATGATGTCGGTACTTTCGGGTTTCAACAATAAGGTTGGGGTTTTTCAGCATATGATGGACGATTTCTCGGGGAGCTCGTCAACCGGAATGGCTTTTGAACCCGTTTGGCTTTCGTTGCGCAAATCGCTCGAAATCAACGATTATAATGCCGACGGAGTGAACAATGTTCAGGATGTGAAACAAGTGCTCGCCGACCATCCACAGGGATATGCCGATGGCTATATTATTAGTTGTGTGGCTTCGTTCGAATCGGGCAACGATACCCTCATTGGCATGATGGCCGAAATTTGTCCACAGTCGCCCCAGTTAACCTTCCGCTACAATACCTATCCCGACAGCATTCCCGGCGACAATGTATATACAGCTAACTATCAGATTTCCAGAAACAACGCCATGCATTTTTGCAACCGCTATAACGCCGTAAAATCGGCCATGGGCGATGGAACAAATCTGGGAAGCGAAGAGCATTGGGCACTTATGAGAGACCATTCGCACCTGCCACACAATATTCAGCTCATGCAATTTGCTCCCGAATTCGACCGTTTTCGCATAGCAGCCCATAATGGAACCACCCCCGCATATTTGAACGACTATGTGGATTATTCCGTCGATGAGTTATTAAATTCCACAGTTGCTGCTCAGGATTTAGCCACAAGCGAATTGCAGGTGGGAATATTTCCAAATCCTGCCGCAGATTTTGTGAGTTTAACAGGTTTGAAGCCCAATCAAAAGGTTCAGGTTCAAATTTGGGATATGGGCGGCGGTTTGATGGAAAATTTCAGCTATGCTCAAAAGCCAATCTCTCTAAAATCTTTAAAACCAGGGGTTTATTTTTTAAAGGTAAGTGAAAGCATGAATTATAAAATCTTTAAGTTGGTGAAGCTTTAGATTTTTCGTGGGTGGCGTTTTGGGTTTAAACTTCAATGAGTTTCATAAAATTGCTCAAAATCAAGTGAAGTGAATTCTGTTAATTCTTCATTTTTTACATAATCTTCATAAAGAGCCTCAGCAGCTATGGTCATTTGATTATTCAATTCTTCCTTTTTAATGGATTTGAGAGTTTCTTCAATCACCAAAAATTTCTTGCTAAGTGGCAGGCGCTGAATTTCTTGTATTAAATCAAAAGTATGCATCGTTATATTTTAACAGGTTGAAACTAAATCAATATTCCATTTGTTTACCGGAACAGTGGAAATGGAATTTCAGGATAGTAAAGAATACAAAATAAACTAAATTCTGCCGGATGGCAAAACGAAATTTAGTTTTTTCTCACTTGCTAATCCTGACTTTCGAACCCAACGACTATTTGTCAACAGACAATCTCATCTTTCATTTCCCCCAAATCCCACTCCCCCAAAAAATGCTATATTTGCTGCCTCAATCAAATCACAGACTGGGTGGAAAGGTTTTTTATAGCATTTTACAATATTTTTACGAAGCGACCCGCAAGGTCACTTTTTATCATAATCCCGCTGATTCTATTGCTGATTTATGGGGCTTCGAAGCTCAAACTTTCCGAAAATGCTTCGGCCATTTTGCCTCAATCGGGCCAAACCGAGGAGCTCAATACCATTCTCGAAAATATCAATATCAACGACCGCATATTTTTTAATGTCTTTCTTGCCGATACCTCAGCCATTAATCAGGATTTGCTCATTCAATATTCCCGACAGCTCAACGACTCGTTAAGCCTTCTAATAGGGGATTATATAACTGAAATTCAGTTGAATGTGCAATCAGGCTCCGTGCAGGAAACCGGTCGATATGTCATCAGAAACCTGCCTTTTCTGTTAACCGATGACGATTATCGCTATTTCGATACCCTGCTCTATGAAGGGCGATTGGAATCATCTTTCAAAAAACGGTATAAAAGCCTTATGAGTCCTGCGTCCATCATGCTCAAGGAGCTTGTTGTGAGCGACCCCGCCGGATTGAGCTCCAGGGCTTTGTCAAGTCTGAGATCGTTTCAATTGGACAAGGAAATTAACCTGGATCGCGGTTATCTGTTCACTCAGGATAAAAAGCATTTGTTGTTTTTTATCACTCCCAAAGCCAGCTCATCGGAAACTGCAGCCAATGCGAATTTGGTGGAAATTATTGATAATCAGATTAAAAATATTTCGGGGGATTTTCAGGGGCAAGTAAAAGCTGAGTTTTTTGGAGCACCTGTGGTGGCAGCCGGAAACGCAGTACAAATAAAGCGCGACATCATTCTTACTGTGAGCATGGCCCTTTTGTTAAATATTCTACTCATTGCTTTTTTTTACAAGTCGCGCAGGCTCTACTTTATTCTTTTTATCCCCGCTATTTTAGCTGTTTTGAGCAGTATGGCCGTTCTATACCTGCTCAAAGGCGAAGTTTCGGCCATTGCACTGGGGCTGGGATCGGTTTTGGTGGGCATCAGCATCGATTATGTAATTCATATTTTTACGCATTTCAGGCAGACGCGCAACATGGAAAAAGTGCTGAACGATGTGAGCACACCCATTTTAATGAGTGCTGTTACCACTGCTGTTTCTTTTCTCGGATTGCTCATAGTTTCGGCTCCGGCACTTAAAGATATGGGTCTGTTTGCGGGGATCAGTATCATGTTTTCGGCTTTTTTCTCTTTAATTTTTATTCCCGTTTTGCTCAGGCGAAATCCATCGAAAAACGAAAAGGTAGTGCGAAAACCCGATGGTTTTCAGCGACTTATTCAACAATTGGTTACCTATCCGTTTTATCAAAAAAAGTACCTGCTGCTTTTTATATTATTCATTTCACCGGTTTTCTTTTATCTGTCGAAACAGGTTAATTTTCAGACAGATATGAACTCCATAAACTATATGGATGCGAAAACAAAAACCGCCGAGGAGCATTTGAACCAAATCAGCAAACTCAGTCAGCGGAATGTTTATATGGTTTCGCTGGGGGGCAATTTGCAGGAAGCACTGGAACTCAACGAAAGCCTGGAGCAGCAACTTTCGTCGAATCAAATAGAACCCCTGATTTTAGCACACACTTCCATAGCTCATATATTGCCATCGAGAGCATTGCAGACAAAAAATGCGGAGAAGTGGAATCGATACTGGACTGAAGAAAAACGCGGGCTTTTGTTGTCGAAACTGAATGGCTTGCAAAAAGAATATGGTTTTAAATCAGGCAGTTTCAATGTATTTGAGCAATGGTTTGGCAGTAATTTTAGTCATATTTCAGACGAAGACGAAGCCTTTATTCAGGATTTGTTTCTCAAGGAGTTTGTGCAGCGGGCAGGCGATAAGTATATGGCCATCACACAAATAAAAACATCGGCCCAAAATAAATCCGGACTCTATGAAGCCCTTTCGGGTACCACAAGCCCTAACCTTCAAATCATCGATAAAGAATTCCTTACCCGTCAGTTTGTCGACATACTAAAAGTAGATTTTCAAAAACTCGTTAACCTGACTTTCCTGGTTGTTTTTCTCATCATCTGGATGAGTTTTGGACGTATTGAGCTGGCCGTAATCACCTATTTACCTTTGGCTCTCAGCTGGATATGGACTTTGGGTCTGATGCACCTTTTACAGCTTGAGTTTAACATAGTAAATATCATCATCAGCACATTTATTTTTGGGTTGGGAATAGATTATTCCATTTTCATAGCCAAAGGACTCATTCAGGAATACAAAACCGGGGAGCAAAACAGCGACTCTTACAAAACAGGAATTTTGTTTTCGGCACTCACCACCATCTTTGGAATCGGTGTTCTCATTTTTGCCGAACATCCTGCCCTAAAATCCATGGCATTAATCACTGTTATTGGGCTCAGCAGCGTTCTGTTGCTAAGTTTTACCCTTCAGCCGCTGCTATTTCGATGGCTTATTTATATAAAACAGGATAAGCGGCGTTTGGTGCCCATAACTGCTCAGAATCTATTGGGTTCAGTGGTAGCATTACTCGTATTTTCGGTGGGAAGTTTACTCAATACTGTTGCAGGATTTTTTCTCATTACACTCACCGGTGGAAAATTGCCCTTAACGCGGTTATGGTTTCACAAGCTCATACAGGCCACTACTTGGTTCATGGTTTATATCATGTTCAATGTAAGGAAAAACGTGACAGGATGGGAGAAACACAAATTTCACAAGCCCGCCATTATCATTAGCAACCATCAGAGTCATATTGATATTATGTTGATGCTCATGCTACATCCGAAAATGATTTTGCTGACCAATGAGTGGGTTCAGCGGAATTTCTTTTATGGGAAAATAGTAAAAATGGCCGAATTCTATCCAATCCTCGATCACTTGCACGAGCATATGGATTTGTTAAAAAGGAAAATCGCCGATGGCTATTCAGTGATGGTTTTTCCTGAAGGAACCCGCTCCGAAAATGGCAGAATTGGTCGTTTTCATAAAGGCGCATTCTATCTTGCCGAGCAACTTGAGTTGGATATTCTGCCCATAATACTCCATGGATCTGGCGATTGCATCACCAAAGGAGAGCCCTTTCTCAAAAGCGGAAGAATAGATGTGGTGATTGGCGACCGCGTTGCCCCTCAGGATAAAATGTTTGGGGAGGGCTATGTGGAACGAAGCAAAGCTTTCAGGCGCTGGTATCAAACACGTTACGATGACTTACGTGCACAGATAGTCGGTCCGGATTATTTTCGCAAATGGGTCGATATGCAATATATTTACAAAGGGCCGGTGCTGGAATGGTATGTAAAGATAAAGATGAATTTTGAGAATAACTATCACTTGTTCAATGAGTTAATTCCGAAGAAGGCTCATATAGCTGACTTGGGTTGTGGCAATGGAATGATGGGATATATGTTGGTTTTATTATCGAAAGACAGAACATTGATAGGGGTGGATTACGATGGTGAGAAGATTCAGACAGCCAACAATATTTCCCTGAAGGATCAATTATTACCGGGGCAGATAAAATTTGAATCGGACGATTTAACCAACTACAATTATCCTGAAGCCGATATCTATATTTTGGCCGATGTATTGCATTATATGCCAGAGAATGAGCAATTGGAAGTTTTGAGAAAAGCCGTAGAAAAGCTCAGTGCCGGGGGTAAAATCATTATTCGCGATGCCGATATCGATTTACAAGAAAAGCACCGTGGAACCGCCATCAGCGAGTGGCAAAGCACCAAACTTTTCAAGTTCAACAAGACAAAGGACAGCTCCAAAACCCTGTATTTTACCTCGGCCGCAACCCGCGAAGCCTGGTTGCAATCGCTGGGCCTACAGGTAAAACTCATCGACCAAACAAAAATGAACAGCAATGTGGTTTTGGTAGGGGAGAAGAGGTTGACAGTGTAGCATAGTTTGAGCAACCAAAATACATTTGTTTTACCAAAATTGAATTTGTTTTTGGCTTAATTCGAACCTTGGGAGTCTGCTTTCCTGTTTTTTAGTTAAGTCAAATCAAGCGCACACGGAACTTAATATTACAATCTCATGTAAGCGTTAAAAAATTTTTCCTGTTTAAAGAAATTTTGTAGATTTGACTCGTAATAGTGTATCATGCGCTATTGCATAAAAAATCTATTCATGAAGCTGCTTTTGAGCCTGATTTTTATGGTAATTCTTACTTTGGCCATGCATTGGAATTCTCCAGCTCATGTGGCCAACAATCGGTTTGTTTTTCCATTTTCACAAGCAAGTAGCACCTCTTATACCTTCACAACAATTCAAAACGATACCGGTGGCTGGTTTTTTAACATAAAAATCGGTGATAAAACATTCATTATTCAAAAAACAATTCCTTCAATTCAGGGAAATATTGCTTTTGCCGATTCTGCTCAGGCAACCCTTGTGGCACAACTTATGGTCGATAAATTAGATGCTGGAATTTTTCCGCCATCCATAACCATCGACGAATTGAAATATCTTAAAATCAATTACTAAGAATTAATTTATGCATAATATGATACTATTTTCATTTCTCAAAAAGTTCCAGAAAAGAACATCAAGAGCAGGTTTAATTCCCTTGTTGATGGTTCTTTTTTCGGTACCAGTTCTGGCGCAGAGCGATTTGTGGATTCCCAAAGAAGATTTGGGTGGACTCAAGAGGTCTGGCGCAATTGGCTTTTCAATCACCGGCAAAATTTATATTGGGCTCGGTAAAGACGGATCTGTTTACCATGCCGACCTTTGGCAATACGATACCATTACAGAAGCCTGGACTCAAAAAGCCAATTTCTCAGGGGGTGGTCGCTCGGGTGCTTTTGCTTTCGTTATGAACAATAAAGCCATTGTGGGAACTGGAGAAATTGTGGGAGGTACCCGAACAAATACAGTGTTCATATATGAGCCCGTAGCGAATACCTGGACAGCTGTTGCCAACTTTTCGGGTGGAAATCGTTCCTACGCTTCGGCCTTTTCCATGGGAACCCGCGGTTTTGTCGTAGGCGGTGATGATGGTGCATTTAGAAATGACCTTTGGGAATACAATATAAATTCGAATTCCTGGATAGGCCGTCAGGCTTTCCAAGGAACTGCACGTATGAAGGCGGTGGCTTTTACCATGGGTACTTTAGCCTACTATGGAACTGGAGATATTGGTGCCGGAGTCCCCAGCAATGATTTCTGGCAATACAATATAGTTACCAATAACTGGACTCAATTACCTGATTTTGCTGGTAATGCACGTGTGGGTGCTGTGGGTTGCGGTAACGCATCATTCGGTTATATTGGTTTGGGTTATGGTACAGCTTTTTTAGCCGACTTTTGGGAATTCGACGGAGCAACCTGGACTCAGAAAACAGATTTTCCTGGCAACGCCCGTGAATTGTCTGTTGCTGCAATTGCAGGAAATAAAGTATATGTTGGAACTGGTTTTGGTGGAAATACCTATAAAGACTTTTTTCAATGGGATCCCTGTGCTGTTCCTCAGATTACAGTTCAACCCGTTGGCCTTGATGTGTGTGAAGGAACCGATGTGGTTTTTACAGTAGAAATCAGCAACACTGGGGGCGAGACTTACGAGTGGCTTCTCAATGGCTCAACAGTGGCCGGCGCAACTGCCAATACACTCACTCTTACTGCTGTCACCGAAGCTCAGGAAGGAAGCTATACCTGCAAAATAACCAATGCCTGTGGAACATCGGTGAGCGATGCTGCTATTTTGTCCGTTACCCCTCTTCCGCTGAATGCTCCAACTGGCTTATTGGCCAATCCAGACACTTTATGTCCTGGAAATATGTTCGATATTATTCTGATGGCCGACAATAATGGAAATTCACAAGATACCCTACGCTGGTACTCAACAGCTTGCGGTGGCGATTTAGTTGGAACCGGACATCCGGTTAACGGAACTTTAATTGTTCCCGCTCCAAACCCACTCATCACTACAGATTACTTTGCCCGTTGGGAAAACCAGTGTGGTGCCACAGATTGTGATGCCATTACTATTTTTGTCAAAGAATTCCCCACTGATTTAACTGCCATTTATCAAAGTGAAGATACCATCTGTAAGGATTATCTGGATGAACTCTATTTGTTTGTTGAAGGGGGAACCGGTGATTCTGTGGTATGGTATCAAGGCAATATCTGCACAAACCCCAGTACTCCATATATCGCTTCGGGCGATACACTCGATTTACTGGCTCTGGCTCAAATTCCTACAGTCACCACTACTTATTCTGCCCGTTGGGAAACTTTCTGCGGAGGTGATGTATTCTCCACCAACTGTTTAACCATTACAGTAACCGTTAACGGAGAAATTTCAATTACACACCAGCCACAAAATAAAGCTGTGTGTGAAGGTGTTGATTCCACTTTTTTCCGGGTGATAGTCACAGAAAGCGAAAGTCTTACCCCAATCAATTATCAGTGGTATTTCAACGGAATGGTACTTAGTGGTGCACATCAGGACACCATTTGGTTAACAGGCGGAATTGATGCTGCTGATAGTGGTTATTATCATTGCAGCATTTATAATAGCTGTGATACCTTGGTTTCTGATAGTGCCAAACTCACTGTAAATCTGTTACCATTGCTGGTTATTCAACCCACCGTACTCGATACCATTTGCGAAGGCGATAGTTTAACCCTTTCCCTACAGGCTTCTGGTGCTGAAGTGCTTCAATATCAGTGGTATTTTAATTATACGCCAACCACATCAATCGATACATTCCTAACTATTAATCCTGCAACTTTTGCCAATTCGGGCGATTATTTCTGTAAAATATTCAATGGTTGCGGTGTTCAATACTCCGATACCATAAGCTTTGAAGTGGATACCATTCCCTACATCACTTCTCAACCCGTTGACCAGTCTGTTTGTTTGAATGGTACTTCCACATTTTCTGTTATTGCCGACGGAACCCAACCGCTTTCATACCAATGGTATAAAATTGATGGCGGTGGAAATGCAACTTCATTGCCCGGAGAAGTGGGCGATTTATTTACCCTAAGCCCGGTTTTACCCGCTGATACGGCTTTCAATTATTTCTGTGTTTTAAGTAACGAATGTTTCGACGGCCCTTCAACCGATACTGTGAACCTTGCTTTGCGTCCTCAGGTTTCTGTTATGGACAGCATCTTAAGCGATACCAATAATATTTGCTACACCTACAATACCTACATTAAACTCACTGTCTATGGTGGCGAAGGAGATTCACTGAGATGGTATACAGGCTTCTGCGGAGGCGATACTATTGCAATTTCTGCCGATACAACATTACTCATAACCGTACCCGATACTACAACAACATATTATGCCCGCTGGGAAAGTCCTTGCGGCGAAACTGCCTGCGATTCAATCACTATTTTTGTTTCCCAGGAACCACAGCCCATAGATACTTTGTTTTTTGAGGACAATTATATATGCTATAACGCCTACGATTCCATCTTGTTAACAGCAGTTGGTGGTTATGGGGATTCTATATACTGGTACGAGGGCTTTAATTGTAGTGGAGAACCTTTCGCAGTTACTGCCGATACTTTTGTTTATGTGCAAAACATTCCTCTCAATTCTGCACCCTATGCAGCCAAATGGGTGAATGCCTGCGGTGAATCTACTTGCGAATCTGTAGGCTTATTTATCAATGACATCACCTATATTTCTAACCAGACTGTAGAAGTGGAAGTGTGTGAAGACGCTGATGCTTCTATGTTTGTTGAACCTGCCGGAACAGAACCTTTCTATTTTCAATGGTTCTTTAATGGCATCCCATTGGCAGGTGAAATCAACGATACTTTATTGGTTGATAATGTGAGTTTTGCCGATACCGGTATGTATTATTGCCATGTTCATTCCGAATGTGATACTGCAGTAAGCGATTCTATCCCTTTGATAATGCTTGAGTTACCATATTTCACTCAACAACCTTTTGATGTAGAAGTGTGCGAAGGTACCATAGATACCATTCAGATTAAAGTAGCTGGCGATATGCCAATCCTTGTTCAATGGTATAAAAATAACTTGCCAATTGGTGGTGCTGCCCTCCTCGATACCTTGTTGATTATTAATCCGGTGGTGGAAACTGCTACCTATTTTGCCCATATTAGCAATGGCTGTGGTATAGCTTATAGCGATACCATAACCCAACGCGCTCTCGATACCTTAATAATTCTCGAGCAGCCACAATATCAGAATCTCTGTCTTTTAGATACCGCACACTTTAGCGTTTCTGTCGAAGCCACCGAATATGTGGAATATGCCTGGTATAAACAAGGTTCTCCAAGCGTTCTAAGTAATCAGAATACGCTTACAATTACCAATCTGGATTATCCCGATGAAGGATTCTACTACTGTATTATTTCTGACACTTGTGGCGAGTTAACAACAAACCCGGCTATACTCAACATGAACATTCCACCACGAATAGAAACCGACCCTTTTGGGGCAACAGTTTGTGAGGGAACCTTCTTCCAGTTCGAAGCCACAGTTACCGGCGATTCTTTGCTTTATCAGTGGAACTATAATGGCAGCTGGATTCACGAAAACAATTCCAATATTTTGGCGTTTGATCCCATTGAAAGAGGTGACGAAGGTTCATATTTTGTTCATGTTTCCAATAATTGCGGCGACGACGAATCGATTCCCGTCAATTTGTTTGTTCAATATTTGCCCAATCTTCTCGAATCTCTGGCTGTGACTCCCGACACCGTTTGCCCGGAATGTTCCTACGACCATCTCACTCTCGTTGCCTTTGGTGATGGGGGAGGCTATGGTGATTATATTGAGTGGTATGCCAATGATGTAAGTAGTGGCAGTGTGATTGGCACAGGTGATACTTTAGAGATTCCTTTACCCACTGTGACCACAGTTTATTATGCCCGATGGGTCAATGAGTGTACAAGCTCTGCTGGCGGAGGCTCAGGTGGTGGTAGCAGCGAAGCCTTGAGCATTACAGTAGTTTACCAGGGCAACCCCGAACCACCTCAGAATGTAAACGTTAATATTAATAATTTCTGTGTAACTCACGGTGAAGATATCACATTGTATGGCATTGGTGGATATGGTGATATCCTAAAATGGTACACCATTGAAGGCACAACAGAAACCTATATTGGGCAGGGAACCCCGTTAACCGTTCCACAACCCATGGACACAACCATCTATGCTGCCCGCTGGACAAACCATTGCGGTAATTCAGATAGCACCATTATTCAGGTAAATGTAGTTCCATTACCCGAAGCTATTGTTATTGCAACTGATACCTTGTGTAGTGGTCAGCCCTATCAAATTTCCAATCTTTTTGTGAATTACTTAGACTCACTTCGCTGGACTTCATCAAGTGCTTCAGGGATATTTGATACTGCTACCATTCAGTTCCCCATTTATACCGATCTGAATATCAATTACTACGATACTGTTCGTCAATACCTGATGCTCACTGCCTATGGAATGGCCGATTGTGCCGATGCTGTCGATTCTATTTTACTCGTGTATCTCCCAATTCCAACTCTTTTCATCGATCCGTTATATCCGGCAATTTGTCGAGATTCTTCCATTGTTATCACTGCTTCTGGAGCCGATGAATATATGTGGCAGCCTCAAAATATTGAAGAATCCACTATTCAAAGCAATCCCGGCACTTTTAGCCCAGACGAAAATACCGATTACTATTTAATTGGTACCAACTCCAGGGGTTGTGTCGACTCATTGCTTTTCTCTATCGATGTGTATCCAACGCCTTTTGTCGATTTAGGGGACTCAGTTTTCCTTTATTCCTGTGAACCTGTTCAGTTGGACGCAGGGGGTGGAGACGGCTCTGAGTATTATATCTGGAATAATGGCTACAGAACCCGTTCAATCACAGTTTACGAAACCGGAAACTACTTTGTAATTGTGGGTAATCCGGGCTGTGCAGTTAGCGATACGGGTTATATCTCCCTATGCAATGGTCGTATATTTATGCCCAATGCTTTCTCACCCAATGAAGATGGTCTTAACGAAACCTTTAAACCCATATCTTCCGATCCATCTGTCGAATTTCATCTAATGATATTCGATCGGTTGGGGCAAATGATTTTCGAAACCAATGATATTCACCTGGGTTGGGATGGAACCATAGAAGGAGAACCCTGCCCGGTTGGAAATTATGTATGGAGGATTGATTATCAGGGCCAGGGAAGTGAATCGCCGGGCAAGAAAGGAAGCAACGTAGGTACGGTGATGCTTGTTAGATAAGCAGAATAAAAAAAAGAGACCATATTAAATGGTCTCTTTTTTTTCGTCCCCCCAATTAAAATAGCTTTCGACGCTTATTTAAGAAAGGGAAAAGTATTTGGTTAAAACCCTTTTCAATATCTGTTGAAACGAAATCAATATTGTATTGAGTACATTTTAGTTTAACGGTTTGTTCAAAATTGCTCATGTATTTCCTGTAAGCACTCCTTACCTCATTAGGCTGTAATTTCACCTCCATTCCGGTTTCCAAATCGACAAATCGGTGGGGGCGCTGTTCAAAGCCAAAGTCGAACTCTGTGTTTTTATCATGCACATGAAAAACAATGACTTCGTGCTTATTATGCCTGAGATGCCTTAACGAATCGAAAAATTGATCCATATCCAGTTGCTCCTCCATCAAATCACTAAAAACAATTACCAAACTCCTTCTATGAATGGTATTGGCCAGCTGATGAAGAATTTGGGCAACCTGAGTCTTATGGCTTGTAGATGTCGTAGATTGGATTTGAGAGCTCAAAAGATTAAATAGGTGGTTCATGTGAATTTCGCTCGACCTCATTTCTGATTGAACTACTAATTTGTCGTTGAAGCAACTCACGCCCACTGCATCACGCTGCTTTTTTAAAATATTGATGAGAGCCGCAGCTGCAATAACCGAGAAACTGATTTTATTCTGTTGTTCCAGCGAAAATTCTTTTATGGCTGGGTAATGCATTGAAGAAGAAACATCGAGAACAATCTGGCATCGCAAATTGGTTTCTTCCTCATATCTTTTTACAAATAGTTTATCAGTTCTGCCATATAGTTTCCAATCGATATGACGGGTCGATTCGCCATTATTATACAGACGATGCTCGGCAAATTCCACCGAAAATCCATGAAACGGACTTTTATGAAGCCCGGTGATGAATCCTTCCACCACCTGCCGGGCCAAAAGTTCCAGGGTGCTGTATCGCTCAATTTGCTGACGGTTAATATGAAATGGCATAGTGCTAAACAATTAATGCTGTCTTGTGGAGCTTACTCCGCCAGGACAGCATAAATGAAAACCAGATATCTGGTAGTTCAATTAAGAAATCAGGGGTTCTATCTTTCCAACCAATACTTGCTTTGGAACAGCTCCAACCTGCTTGTCAACCACTTCACCATTTTTAAAGAAGAGGATGGTAGGAATATTCCTGATGCTGTATTTTCTTGCAGTTTCAGGATTGTTGTCCACATCTAATTTGCCAACCACAATGCTGTCCTTATATTCTTCGCCTAATTCGGTAACGATAGGGCCAACCATTCTACAGGGGCCGCACCAAACCGCCCAAAAATCTACTACAACTGGTTTGTCTGATTTAATAACCAACTCTTCGAAGTTGGCATCGGTTAATTCTAAAGCCATAAAACTGTTTTTTTTTGGCAAAGATAAGTTTTTTGAATTATTCAATTCATGGTCTGTTGATAAAGTAAGCTAAAAGTTAACAAACCTTTGCTTCTTATGTCACTTTTGTTTCACCCAATTTATATTTTGAGTCAAGCCCTTGTACCCAGCTCTTTTAACAGCAGATTTATTAAAAATTTGCTGAAATGCCTCTGGTGTAAGTTGCTCCCAATCTGCTTTTTTCATCGCAAACAAACTCTGATGAGGATTCAGTTCTTCAATTATGTGGGGAGTGGATATTTTATTATATGGACAAACATCCTGACATATATCGCAGCCAAATATCCAATTGCGGAATTTTTTTGGTTCAATATCTTTAATGTCCGATTTGTTTTCAATGGTTTGATAGCTCAAACATTTGGAAGCATTCATTTGATAGGGTGCAAAAAATGCCTGAGTTGGACATGCTTTCAGGCATTTATCACAATCGAGGCATAGATCGGGTTGAGTGGATTGCCAGGTTGGTAATTCCCTGTCAATAAACAAATGACCAATAAAAAAGAAGGAACCCAAATCCTTGTTAATGAGCAGCGTATTTTTTCCAATCCACCCTAAGCCTCCTTTTTGCGCCCATACTCTATCGGCAATTGGGGCAGAATCGCAGAAGGACCGAAAATTGAAATCCCCATATTTTTCAAAGGCACCCTGGGCAATTTTGTTTAATTTTTCCTTCACAATGTCATGATAATCTTTGCCATAGGCATATTTGGCAATTCGATAATTATTATCGATACTCATTTTTTGAGAAGGATAGTAGTTTAGTAAAACAGTGATTATGCTTTTTACTTCTGGCATCAGGAGCGTGGGATTGTATCGTATGGCTGTATTTTTTGCCAGATAGCCCATTTTACCATGATAGCCATGCGAGAGCCATTCCTGCAGGTATTCCAGATGACCTTCGAGTGGTTCAGCTTTATTAATAGTAAACCCCGCAAATCCAGCTTTATAGCATTCATTTTCAAAATATTCCGATAGGGGAATCATGGGGTGTTGCTGGAGTCTTTTGGAAAATTCTGGCTGAAAAGGTCAGGTTGGGTAATGATAGGATATTTACCTAAATGCCTGTAGGCAAGGTCAGTTACCTGTCGGCCTCGGGGAGTACGCATGAGAAAACCTTCCTGAATAAGATAGGGTTCATAAACTTCTTCTAAAGTTCCCGCGTCTTCTCCAACAGCAGTGGCCACTGTAGTTAATCCCACTGGTCCGCCTTTGAATTTCTCAATAATTACGGTTAGGATTTTATTGTCCATTTCGTCCAGGCCATATTTATCCACATTTAGGGAGTTCAGCGCATATTCGGTTATTTTCAGGTTGATGGAGCCATCTCCTTTCACTTCGGCAAAATCGCGAACCCGTCTGAGCAAAAGATTGGCAATACGTGGTGTTCCACGGCTTCGTCGTGCTATTTCGTGAGCCGCTTCCTTATAAATAGGGACTCCCAATATTCCGGCCGACCTCACAATGATTCCATGAAGGGTAAACGCGTCGTAATACTGCAATCTCGAGGTGATTCCGAATCTCGATCGCAGGGGAGCGGTGAGCAAACCACTTCGTGTGGTTGCGCCAATGAGCGTAAAGCGGTTCAGGTCTATTTGCACTGTGCGGGCATTGGGCCCAGTCTCTATCATGATATCAATTTTGAAATCCTCCATGGCCGAGTAAAGATATTCTTCAACCACCGGGCTTAGGCGATGAATTTCATCAATAAACAGAACATCTCTGTCTTCGAGGTTGGTGAGCAACCCGGCCAAATCGCCCGGCTTGTCGAGCACAGGGCCACTGGTTACTTTTATTCCAACCCCCAGTTCGTTGGCAATAATATTCGATAAGGTTGTTTTTCCAAGTCCAGGAGGGCCATGAAGTAAAACATGATCCATTGCTTCCAATCTGTTTTTGGCGGCCTGGACAAAAACTATTAAGTTTTCGACCACTTTCCCCTGCCCGGCAAAATTTGCAAACTGACCCGGACGGAGCATTTGCTCCATTTCCTTTTCTTTGGGGTTCAATTGATCGCCGGAAGCATCTAAATATTTATTCATTATTCTGTTTCTTGGGGGCAAAAATAGCTAAAAAATGACTCATTAAATCATAATGCATCTCTTTAAGTTAAGCATATTTTCTTTTAAAATCAAGCCTTTGAGAATTATTTTTAAAATAAATTAAAAAAAGTTAAAAAAAAGTTTGGATTCTGGACAATATTGTCTTATATTTGGACAGAAATTAATTAAGGCTTATTTATTAACCCAATCTTGAAAGGACAGTTATTATGAAAATCTCTACCATTTTGAATCCAGAACCCAGAATCATTAATTCGCCGGAATATCAAGAATATTTGGAATTTCTTGAAGAAGAAGCAATGAGTAAAAACCCCGATGATTTTTGCTTTATGACCGCCAATAAGAGCAATTATTCTGAAGCAGATTTTGACGTTTTTAGCGCCATGGAAGTTGAGTCTTATTCAGAGGCAGCTTTCAATGACGAATACCTAACCGGCTATAGAATTATTCAAGCCGCCATATAGTCAAATTGATATAGAATTAGCCCATTACAGCGGATTAACCACCCCCTTGTAATGGGTTTTTTGTTTTATAGCCTTTGATTCTTGTTCGCTACTTTATTTTAATCCCAAATACCCTTTATTCGTCATAATTCTTAATTTTACCCACAGATTTATTTGTAATCAATCCAGCCATGGGAGTAATTTTACACAAAGGAAAATGACTATTTGGCGAATTCCCTGTTTTCCCACAAGCAGGCATGTGACCGTTAAAAATCAAATTATAGAGACATGAAAATTATAAAGTCTTTTCTTCTTGCTTGTTTAGTATTGTTCTTCGCTCTAT
>DYSN01000076.1 GCA_020718205.1 Draconibacterium orientale | reverse complement strand
AAAACATTAGTAATCAAGTAGTTGTATTTATATCTTCGTTTTTGATGGCTTTTTATACCGGACTCATTTATTGAAAGAACTATATTTTGTATCTTCGCTTTCCAAATGCAAGTCATTGATTTGGTAACAAAAAATTTAATAAATAACCATTAAAAAATCAGTAATATGGGTGCAATAACCAATATTCATGCAAGAGAAATTTTGGATTCAAGAGGGAATCCTACTATTGAAGTTGATGTATTTACAAGTAATGGTATCATGGGTCGGGCTGCAGTTCCATCTGGAGCCAGCACCGGTGTTCATGAGGCTGTAGAACTCCGTGATGAGGATAAAAACAGATTCCTCGGCAAAGGTGTGCTGAACGCTGTTCAGAATGTAAATAAAATTCTCAACGACGAATTAAAAGGAATGTATGTTTCCGATCAGGTTGAAATTGACCAAAGAATGATCGAAATCGATGGTACTCCCAACAAAGCTAAACTGGGAGCAAATGCCATTCTGGGGGTAAGTTTGGCTGTTGCCAATGCCGGTGCCCAGGAAACAGGTCAGTATTTGTTTCGTTATGTTGGAGGCGTTAGTGCCCGCACATTGCCTGTTCCCATGATGAACATTATTAACGGTGGTTCACATGCCGATAACAGCATCGATTTTCAGGAATTTATGATTATGCCCGTTGGTGCTGAACGTTTTTCAGATGCCCTGAGAATGGGAGCCGAAGTATTTCATCATCTGAAATCTGTTTTGAAAAAACAAGGTTATTCTACCAATGTTGGCGACGAAGGCGGTTTTGCACCTAACCTTAAATCGAATGAAGAAGCTTTGACAGTGATTCTAAAAGCAATAGAAAATGCTGGTTACAGACCAGGCGAAGACGTGATGATTGCTCTTGACCCAGCATCGTCGGAGTATTTTCTCACCGATGAGAATGTTTATCACCTTAAAAAATCGACCGGAGATAAATTAACCCCCGCCGAAATGGTGGATTATTGGGATAACTGGACCAAAAAATATCCTATTGTTTCTATTGAAGATGGTATGGCCGAAGATGATTGGGCTGGCTGGAAACTGATGACCGAGCGTATGGGCAACAGAATTCAGTTGGTGGGTGACGATTTGTTTGTTACCAACACCAACCGTTTGTCGATGGGTATAGAAAAAAATATTGCCAACTCAATTCTGGTTAAGGTAAATCAGATTGGGACTCTTACCGAAACTATCAATGCAGTGAGAATGGCCATGAATAATGGATACACCGCTGTTATGAGCCATCGCTCGGGCGAAACAGAAGATACTACCATTGCTGACTTGGCTGTTGCTTTGAACACCGGACAAATTAAAACTGGTTCTGCAAGTCGTTCGGATAGAATAGCAAAATACAATCAATTATTGCGTATTGAAGAAATTCTGGGCACCACTGCTTACTATCCTGGTAAAAATACCAAATTTGGAAGATAACATTCTAAAAATGAATCAAAAAAAGGCTGCCCATTTACTGAGCAGCCTTTTTTTTACACCGATATTTTACCCGTTATTTTCGGATGTGGGTCGTAGCCAACAAGTTCGAAATCGTTGAATTTAAACTCAAAAATATCAGTTACGGATGAATTCAGAATCATTTTAGGAAGTTGCCTTGGCTCTCTGGTGAGCTGAAGTTGAACTTGTTCCATATGATTGTTGTATATATGAGCATCGCCGAGGGTGTGAATAAACTCGCCTGGCTTAAGGCCTGTAACCTGAGCCATCATCAAGGTGAGAAGGGCATAGCTTGCAATATTGAAAGGAACGCCCAGAAAAATATCGGCACTTCGCTGATAGAGCTGACAGCTGAGCTTGCCATTGGCCACATAGAATTGGAAAAGTATATGACAGGGTGGAAGTGCCATATTTTTAATCTCCCCAACATTCCAGGCACTAACTATATGTCGGCGACTGTCAGGATTTTGAGATAAAGAATTCAATATTTGAGTAATCTGGTCAATATGGCCTCCATTTGCTGTTGGCCAGCTTCGCCACTGATAGCCATAAATAGGGCCTAAATTGCCTTCTTCATCAGCCCATTCGTTCCAGATTTTCACCTTGTTTTGCTTAAGGTAGCCAATATTGGTGTCGCCTTTTAAAAACCATAACAGCTCATGAATAATTGATGGTATGTGTAGTTTTTTAGTGGTGAGGGCAGGAAAGCCATCTTCCAGATTAAAGCGCATCTGATATCCAAAAATGCTACGGATTCCGGTACCTGTGCGGTCGGTTTTATCAACCCCATCGGCTAATACCTTTTCAATTAATTCTAGATATGCTTTCATGAATATTTAGGTTTTAATTCGTATTTAATGATTTTTCAGGAAATAATTTGGATTTGCCTGTTGGTTTATAGTGCTAATAATCAGGATGTAAAACCTTCCTGTCGTTTGTTTATTTCATCGCGAAGCAAGGATGCGCCTTCGTAGTCTTCATTTTCTATGGCTTTCTGCAATAATTGTTTGAGCTCATCGATGGATAGATTTGAAGTTGATGTTTTGTCTTCAAAAGGCTCCATCGTTTTTTTATCACTATCAATATCCATCATGACCCCAGCCACCGCCAAAATGTTTTCGTAAGTATAAATGGGGCAATTGAAACGAAGCGCCAAGGCCACCGCATCGGATGTTCTGCTGTCAATTTGAATATCGTCGATGCCATCGGAACACATCAGAACTGAATAGAAAATACCCTCATGGAATTTATTAATAATGACTTCTTTAATGGTAATATTATAGGCCAGAGCCAGGGTTTTGAATAAATCGTGAGTCAAAGGACGTGCGGGTTTCATTTTTTCGACTTCGATTGCAATGGCTTGAGCCTCAAGACCACCCACGATGATTGGCAGACGCCTGTGTCCATTTTTTTCGTCCAGAATAAGAGCATAGGCCGAACTCTGGGCATGGCTATAGGATAATCCGAAAATTTTTAATTCTATCTTGTTCATTGGTTTTTCAACGGCTTAACAAAAATACATTTTTTTCTTATTTTAACCCCATGATTAAAAGTGTGGAAAGTTGAAAAAAAAGAAGGCCGGGCAAAAGTATTTAATTCGCCTGGCCTGATATCAATGAAAAATTGTATTAGCGGTTGAGAGCTGCTTTGCCTTCTTCTGTAATAAGCGAAGGAGTCCAGCGGGGTTCCCAAACCAGATTCACCTGAACAGAGCAATCGGGATTGGCATCCTGAACCACTGTTTCAACGTTCTGAAGTATGGTGTCGCCAACCGGACAACCCCTTGCTGATAAGGTCATATCGACAACAATAGATTTGTTGGCTTCGTTGTAAATGACATTGTAAATGAGCCCAAGATCCACAATATTGATGGCCACTTCAGGATCAATTACGGCTTTAATCTGATTCAGGATTTCTTTTTCTTTGGGTGATAAATTATTGAGCATAGCTGATTATTTTAATGGTTTCAATTGTTTTTTATGCATGACAATCTTGATTGAATTGAGAAGGTAGGCTGTTGATGTGCTTAGTAGTAAAATGGCTGATAAATAATACATTAAGTCGTTGGGGAAAAAGATATTAATATTCGTTACAACGACAAATGCTACGAAGACATAATAATGAAAATCGGCCACTTTGCTCCAGTGCATGTCGCCGGGAAGTGGTATTTTAAACTTGCCCACATTATTTTGATATTTTGCAAGCCAAATGATAAAGGGCAGAGTTTTATACATTTGACCCAGAATGAGAGAAGTGAAAAATCCCAAAAGCAAATTAACTCCAAATGCAATCACAAGTTTCAGGCTTAGGACCGAATTGGTCTCCGGGACGATGAGAAGGATGACCCCACTTAATAGGCTTAGAAACAGTAATGTAAACGACAAAACCGAATGCTTCATCCCAATATCCAGCTTTTTGCGGAGGCGATTTTTATAGGCGTCGAAATTGTATCTTACAAATAATAAAATACCCGCAATAAGCAGCATCGACGACAAATGAATAACCCAGCCAGGCAAAGCTGCCAAAATGGAAATGACCAACAGCAGCAATGCCGAATTGGTTAGATAGAAGCTGGCGTATAAATATTTCTTCTTTAAATCGTGTACGATAAAGAACATGGGCAATAAAGTGCTGGCGACTCCCATAACAAGCATCATAAACCAACCCATGAGTCCGAGGGCCGCATGAGCTTTCAGCAATTCAAAGGGCGAAATTGAAAGGAATAAGTATTTGTTGTTCAGCAAAATGAAGAGCCCGAAAAGTACTGTAACCAATAGCCAGACCACCGAGGTTGTAATAAAGTTATTTTCGGTAGATTTTACTTTGGTTTTTTGAGCGGTGAGGAAATAATTCACTACGAAGAGCAAAATGGAAATGACGATAAATATTCCCCCTGCAATGCTGATAGCCTTGGGCATGATGTAGTGGAACCAAAATCCGCCACTGAGCATTAGTGTGCCGGCGGCAAGGCTGATAAATGCGCCAATTGCCAGATTTTCGTTATACAATTTGACTTCCATTACCACGGGAATGAGCTGATATAAAGCTCCAAAGATGACCATGCTGATCCAGCCAAGAACAATCATGTGGATAATGCTAAGCGGTTGAGGGCCTATAAATGATGCAAGAGTTCCTGAACCAGCTATCAGCAACATGACCGATACTAATACTAAGCTTATGGCACTAAATATATAATAAGGCAATACAACCCGTGGGGAAGGCGCATTTTGGGTACTTAGTCCTGAATTCATGGCTTGTAGATAATGAGTTTGAGATTGTTGAAACCAGCTTCTTGAGAAACATAGGAATAGCCCCGGTTCTGAAGCTCTGGAATCAAATATTGAGGAAGCTTTTTGTGATGGACAAACAGTGCCTCGTTGCTTCCCAATTGCTCCAGTTTTTCGAGAATCGTTACCATGGGCATGGGCATTTCCAGGTCTCGAACATCCACTTCGGTCATATTATCGGAAAATCGATGTCTGATTTCGTCAAAAGATTCGGTGGTTTTGGTTGCTTGTGAAGATTCTGCCACATTGAGGAGATTGCTTCGGTAAAGCAAGGTATGAACTTCGCCAGGAGCAGGACGGGTGGTTTCGTAGAGAAACCCCTTGGATTTTAGTATGTTGAGCAGCGGAATGGGCTCAAAGCTATTGATAATCACCAGCGCTTCCGTTGGTTGGAGGAGCTCAATTTTTTCCATAATACTTTTGTAGGGATCAACGCCGGATTCCAGTATTGGTCGTACGTCGAAGGGGATTTTGTGGGTTATTTCCATATCTGTTTTTTGTTTGTTTCGTGGATGTGTAGGAACAAGAATTTTTTTGTTGTTGTTAATCTGGAATCCTATTGTGGATAGGGCTTTTAGCAGAACGGCGGGTTCAACCTGTCCAATTTGTGCCGCTTGACGGATATTGACTCTGGGAGCCAGTAATTTACGCAATACCGGATTTTTCAATTTTCTGAAATTGCTGTTAATACCTGCTATAATTTCAATTGCTGCCTCATTATGATTAATAATGTGCGATATTCTGGTGCTTTCGTCTATCATCATCATGACTCGTTTTTCGGTATTTTAATGGAAACAAGAATGAGATTTTAAGTTTTTTCGATGCCTGGCTTCCAATTTTTTCTAAAGTTTGTGGCAAATTTAAGAAAAATAAAACGGGTACTTTAATACCTAAATATAGTTATTTTGACAACTAAAATTCGATTTTTGAGAAATATGGTAATGTTTATTGTTGATTTGTAAAAGATTGTAGGGGTAAAACACCGATTGGCTGTATTCAGATTATTCACTAAATTTTAGCACTACTATAAAGCCATCGATTTATAGATGTTTAGCATATTTTGGATGTTATTGATGAGTTGATTGTCATCGGCGTAATCAATTAGTTTAGAGAGGGTATCGTCAAAATCGAAGTCCGTTATTAAAAAATCCAAAACCTCCAATATTTCAACGATAGCCATCAAAATCTTTTCGTTCAACTTGTGCTCTATATATTCTTGCTTCAAATCCTTGAAACGGCCATTTAGTGTTTCGTACGCCTGCTGCCGGAGCTTCAGGCTGATGAGCAGGTATTGAACCATAGTTATGGTGATTTGAGCAATTTGTATATTAAAATTTGTTGATAGGTTTTTTTCCGAGACCCAGTAACTGGTTGGCTTTCTGCCCGTTTGGGCAATGCTTGTATCGTCGAATATCTGTTATTTAACATCGTCCTTGGGTTGAGTGAAGCTTTGCTCAAGCGACATGTAATGATTAATGAAAAAGTATAGGATGCTTCGCCGGTTTAGTTTCTGGTTGCCCAGCGCACGATAATACAGGACTTTTTTTCCTGATTGTTTTGGGTGATAGTTTATCGTGGTAAACGGGATGGATGCTCGTAGCCATCGTGAAGGGTAGGATTAGCAAAAGATTGAAGACTTCCCACAAAGGAACGCGCGATGATTTTACTGCTTTAATACCTTTGAAGCCTTACTTATGTGAAAAATTTTCAACCGGGTTTCTAAAAATGATGGCATTGTCCAGTTGTCTTTAAAAAATATTTTTATCTCTTGTACTTTTAATATATCTTTGTCTGGAAGAATAATTGTATTTTCCTTTTTTGGAAAACAAAAAAACTAATAATCAGGTAATTAGCCTTATTTTTATGTTACTTTTTAACATTTTTTCTTATCAATTTATCAATATTTAGTGGGTGCGAAACTTTACTTATTAATTGAATGGTCTATGGTTAGGATTATATGGCAAAACAGAATACTTTCCTTAATTCTATTCATCGTTTTAATCATATTTTTTAGTTGTCAATCAGATAAAAAGCTATTGAACAATCCATCTTCCCAAAAGCCGGAAACGGAATTTGTTAATAATCTGATGGAGCGAATGACGTTGGAAGAAAAGATTGGCCAGCTGAATTTATATACCGCAGGTGGCGATGTTACGGGTCCCACCATGAACGGGAATTATATTGCGAAGGTAAAAGCGGGCAGGGTTGGTGCTGTTTTTAATGCTTTGAGCGTTAGTTTTAACAAGGAATTGCAACGCATGGCTGTGGAGGAAACCCGTCTGGGAATTCCCCTTTTGTTTGGTTACGATGTAATTCATGGATATCGCACCATTTTCCCCATTCCATTGGCCGAGTCATGTTCCTGGAATTTGGAGCTTATGGAAAAAACTGCAGCCCTCGCTGCTGAGGAAGCCGCCAGTGCCGGTATCAACTGGACATTTAGTCCCATGCTCGATATTTCGCGCGATCCCCGTTGGGGAAGAGTTGCCGAAGGTTCAGGAGAAGACCCATTTCTGTGTTCTATGATTGCCCGAACCCGTGTAAAGGGTTATCAGGGTGAAGACCCGGAAAGTCCCCAAACCATATTGGCCTGTGTTAAGCATTTTGCCGCTTATGGCGCGCCTGTGGCGGGCAGGGATTATGCCACCGTAGATATGTCGGAGCGGATGTTTCGCGATGTATATCTCCCACCTTATCAGGCAGCCATTGAAGCAGGTGCTTCCACAGTGATGACCGCATTCAACGAGTTCGATGGCGTTCCCGCCACTGCGAATTCTTACCTTTTAGATTCTATTTTGCGAAAAGAATGGGGTTTTGATGGCTTTGTGGTCACTGATTTTAATTCCATCAAAGAACTGAACAATCATGGATTTTCGGAAAACGATGAAATGGCGGCTATACTATCCTTGAATGCCGGAGTTGATATGGATATGCAAAGCGATATCTATGCTGCCAATCTTATGAATTTGGTAAAATCGAACCGCATAGAAGAGAAGAAAATAGATGAGGCCGTACGGAGAATTCTAATCATGAAATACAGGCTCGGATTGTTCAGGGACCCCTATTTGTACCTGGATGAAGAAAGGGAAAAGGCCACTATCTATTCCAATAAAATCCTGAATCACGCTTTGGCTTCGGCTTTGGAATCCATAGTGCTTTTGAGAAACGAAAATTATGGGGGTGGAAAAATTCTCCCTCTGTCCAAAGGCATTAAAAACCTGGCGATTATTGGCCCAATGGGTAAAAATAAGCTTGATATGCTCGGCTGCTGGCATGCTGCTGGCGACGAAAGAAAGGTAACCAATCTGTTCGAAGGTATTCAGGAGCAAGTTTCGCAACTAAACATCCTGTATTCTTTAGGTTGTGATTTCGAAGGTGAGGATATATCGGGGTTTTCTCACGCCGTTAAAACGGCTCAACAGGCTGATGTGGTGATTTTGGCCATGGGAGAGAATGATGCTCAAAACGGAGAAGCAGCAAGCCGCTCACAAATTGGGTTTCCCGGAGTTCAAAGCCGTTTGATAGCCGAAATCCGCAAAACAGGAAAACCAACTGTATTGCTCGTTATGGCTGGCCGTCCCATCATTCTGAATGATGAAGAACAGCAAATTCCGGCCATCATCAATACCTGGCATTTGGGAACACAGGGCGGACGGGCCATTGCTCAGGTGCTTTTTGGCGACTATAACCCCTCGGGAAAACTCACCATGACAATCCCCCGAAACGAAGGGCAAATACCCGTTTTTTACAGCCAGAAGAATACCGGAAGACCCTATAATCCGAAAGACAGATTTACCACAAAATATCTCGATATACCCAACGAGCCCTTATTCCCGTTTGGTTTTGGACTCAGCTATACTCAATTCGACTATTCCAGCCTTCAGCTGTCGGATAGTATTATTTCTCCGCAGGAAGAGCTGGTGGTGAAGGTAATGGTTCGAAATTCAGGAAAAATCAGTGGGGAGGAAGTGGTTCAGTTGTACGTGAGAGATTTGGTGGGAAGTGTAACACGACCCATAAAAGAATTGAAGGGCTTTAGGAAAATACTTCTGGAACCAGGCGAAATTCGGTGGGTTAGTTTTACTTTGAAGTCGGACGACCTGCGGTTTTACAACAGAGAAATGAAATTTGTGGCTGAGCCGGGGGCTTTTATGGTTTATGCAGGCACTAACTCCGCCGAATGCTTGTCGGCAAAATTCAATCTCATTCCATAAAAAAAGCCGACTCAGAGCCGGCTTTTCCTTAGGTTTAGGCAATATTGGTATACACTGCCTGAATATCGTCGTCGTCTTCTAACTTGTCGAGAAGTTTTTCAATTTCTTCCAGTTGCTCATCCGAAAATTCTGCGGGTGAAGTGGGAATCCTTTTCAAAGTGGCTTTTGTAACTTCGATTTTGAGATTTTCCAGAGCGTTGCTCAGATTTCCAAAATTGGTATAGTCGCCATAGATAAAAACCTTGTCTTCCACTTCTTCAATTTGTTCTAAACCAGCATCAATCAGCTCAAGCTCCAAATCGTCATTGGCATAGTTGGCAGGTTTCGGAAGCTCAAAGACAGCTTTACGGTTAAACATGAACTCCAGCGAACCATTGGGAACCATAGTTCCGCCAAGTTTATTGAAATACGATTTCACATTGGCAACGGTTCGGGTGGTATTGTCGGTGGCGCCTTCCACAAAAACCAATACGCCATGAGGGCCTTTGCCTTCATAGGTTACTTCGACAAAAGTATCGGCGTCTTTGCCGGCGGCACGTTTAATAGCGGCTTCAATATTGTCCTTAGGCATGTTCTCGCCTTTGGCGTTTTGAATGGCGGTACGCAAACGAGGATTCATCAGAGGATCCATTCCACCTTCTTTGGCAGCCATTGTTATGTTTTTGGCTAGCTTTGGAAACACTTTCGACATCTTATCCCAGCGTTTTTCCTTGGCAGCTCTTCTATATTCAAATGCTCTTCCCATTTCGGTTAAATTTAATTTGGGTGCAAAATTAAATTATTTTGTTAAATAGAAAGGATAAGAGTTTTACTTATTAAATAATAGGTCAAACTCATTACCTTTGATTTCTTAAAAATAAGACCTTAAAAATTTGTAAACAAATGATAACCAACAACTTTACTAAAAGACATTTGGGAGTTCGCGAAGATGATATAGCCGCTATGCTCGAAAAAACCGGCTATTCAAGTGTTGATGAATTAATTGACAATACCGTGCCCGATCAGGTTAAGCTTAAGAATCCATTAAACTTGTCCGAGGGTATCAACGAGTATGAGTATATCAACCATTTAAAACAGTTGGGACAGAAGAACAAGCAATTCCGTAGTTTTACCGGAATGGGTTATTATCCCGCTATTTTGCCTCCGGTAATTCAACGCAATGTATTGGAAAATCCAGGATGGTATACTGCCTACACTCCCTATCAGGCGGAGATTTCGCAGGGTAGGCTGGAAGCTTTGCTCAATTTTCAAACCATGGTTTCCGACCTTACCGCCATGCCACTCTCCAATTGTTCGCTCCTCGACGAAGGAACAGCAGCTGCCGAAGCCATGTTCATGAGCTTCAATTCGCGCAGTCGTCAGAAAGTAAAGAATGGGGCTCATAAATTCTTTGCCGATAACGAAATTTTCCCCCAGACCCTTGCGCTTTTACAAACAAGAGCAAAACCGCTGGGAATAGTGATTGTTCAGGGCGATTTTAATCTGGTAGAGCTCGACGGCACTTATTTCGGAGTCATGGTTCAATACCCCAATAATAAAGGCGCGGTTATTGACTATGCCGCACTGGTGGAACAAGCGCATCAACACGAAATATTGGTGAGTGTAGTGGCCGATTTAATGAGTTTAACCCTGCTTAAAGCACCCGGCGAATGGGGTGCTGATATTGTAGTAGGCTCATCTCAGCGATTTGGAATTCCCATGGGATTTGGTGGTCCACATGCCGGATTTTTAGCCACCACCGACGATTTCAAACGCTCCATGCCCGGAAGGATTATCGGCATCAGCAAAGACAGTCAGGGAAATCCTGCACTTCGCATGGCACTTCAAACCCGCGAGCAACATATCAAGCGCGAAAAAGCAACTTCGAATATTTGTACCGCACAGGCGCTTTTGGCTACCATGGCTGCCATGTACGCCGTTTATCACGGCCCCGATGGATTGCTCGAAATTGCCCAGGATATTCACCAGAATGCCATTGCACTTTCCGAAGGCTTGCAGGCTCTTGGATATCAACAGGAAAACGAAGTGTTTTTCGACACCATCCATGTAACAGGAATCGAGAATATTGGGAAAATTGCACAAGCCGCCGTTGAGCGCGAAATCAACTTCAGATATTTCGAAAATGCCATTGGTATTTCTATTAACGAGGTAACAACCCTTGACGATCTTAACGATATTTTGGAAATTTTTGCCCAAACCAATGATGAAGAATCTGTGGCCATGGACGATTTGGTGCCCGAAACCATTATACCAGAAGCTTTTCAGCGCACTTCAGAATTTCTAACCCATCCCGTATTTAATTCCTGTCAATCGGAAACAGAGATGATGAGATATCTTAAAAAGCTTGAAATTAAAGATTTATCGCTAAACAGAGCCATGATTCCCTTAGGAAGCTGCACCATGAAACTCAATCCTGCTGCAACACTTTTCTCGCTCAGCTGGCCCGAATTTGGCAATATCCATCCCTTTGTTCCCCGCGATCAGGTGGAAGGTTATTTGGAAATGATTGGTGAATTGGAAAGCGATTTGTGCGAAATTACCGGATTTTCCGGGGTTTCCTTCCAGCCAAACAGTGGCGCCAACGGCGAATACTCGGGTTTGATGGTCATCAGAGCTTATCATGAACATCGTGGTAACGGACACAGAAATATTTGTCTTATTCCATCGTCGGCCCACGGAACCAATCCCGCAAGTGCCGTTGTTGCTGGTTTCGATGTGATTGTGGTTAAAGCCACCGAAAAAGGTGAAATCGATTTGGTCGATTTGAAAGAAAAAGCAGAATTGCATAAAGACAATCTGGGAGCCTTGATGGTGACTTACCCCAGCACTCATGGAGTTTACGAGAAAGGAATCACCGAGGTAATCAGAATTATTCACGAAAACGGCGGACAGGTTTATATGGACGGAGCCAATATGAATGCACAGGTTGGCTTGACCAATCCCGGCTTTATTGGTGCCGATGTTTGCCATTTGAATCTGCATAAAACCTTTGCCATTCCCCATGGCGGCGGCGGACCCGGAGTAGGCCCCATCGCAGTTGCTGAACATCTCGTGGAATTCCTACCCAGTCATCCGGTATTTGAAACCGGTGGTAAAAATGGTATCACTCCTGTAGCTTCTGCACCTTTTGGTAGTGCTATGGTTTTGCCCATTTCCTATGGATATATCAAACTCCTTGGCGGTGAAGGTCTTTTGGAAGCAACAAAAATTGCCATTCTCAACGCCAACTACCTCAAGGAATCATTAAAAGACGACTATCCCATTCTCTACACAGGAAATAATGGAACAGTGGCCCACGAAATGATTCTTGATTGCAATAAATTTGCGCAAACAGCAGGAGTTCAGGTTATTGACATTGCCAAACGTCTGATGGACTATGGTTTTCATGCACCAACCGTAGCCTTCCCGGTTCATGGAACTTTGATGGTAGAGCCCACCGAAAGCGAGCCTTTGTATGAACTCGATCGTTTTATCGATGCCATGAAGAGCATCAGACAGGAAATTCGCGACATAGAAGAAGGCCGTGCCGACAAGCTGAATAACCTGATTAAAAATGCGCCCCATACTGCCAACATGGTAGTTTCCGATGCCTGGGATAAGCCTTATGGCAGAAATCAGGCTGCTTTTCCACGCAACTGGAGCAACGAAGACAAATACTGGCCCACCGTGGGTCGTGTTGACGATGCCTACGGCGACAGAAACCTTTATTGTACCTGCGCTCCCGTGGAATCATACGATAATTAGAGAAATAGTTTTAAATAGATAAAGCCACTTTAAAGTGGCTTTTTTTAGGTCTGTTTGTGAGTAATATTGCTTTTTTGGGTTGTGGAGAAAGGGAAGACCCGCCAGGCGTTGATGAAATGAATAATACTTTCACGATTGTTTCGCAGTTGCAGAAAAACGTTATCGCTAAATGTCCTTCGATAGTTAAAAAGAAGCAACTTGCAGGGCGTAAGGACTATGCGCAAACACTAAAATAGCTGATTTTTTGACCAGCGAATCAGAAATCATTGCTCAAAATCTATATCTCAAAACCACAGGTGGAGCAAACTCACAGTTGGAGAAATATTTAAAGGCGGATTGGTGATGAGTCAATTTGGAATTAGGAATGGAAAATTAGGAATTTGGGTGGCAGAAGTTGTCGCAAATTTCGACAAGATATGCGACAGATTACTATTATTTTTTGTAACAATTATTGCCTATTATTGTTACAAATGAAATAATTGTTGTAATTTTGTATGTGCTTATTAAATAATGTATTAGGGTTTATTGTGTAACAAATGTTTACTATATTTGTTACAAATTTTAAAACATGGAAAGTATAGAGACGCAAATATTGAATCAGGTGAGGAGTTTGCCAAAAGGTGAATTGATATTCCCTGCCGATTTCGGTAATTTGGGATCTTCCGAAGCTGTCCGTTTGGCCCTGCACCGCCTGGAAAAAGACCATATCATCACACGGGTTGCTAAAGGAATTTATGTTAGACCCAAAGAAAGCAAGTATATTGGTAAAGTTTTGCCAACGGCAGAAGAAATTGCAGAAGCAATTATCGTAAGAGATAGGCTGAGAGCTATCCCCACAGGTTCTTATGCCTTGAACGCTTTGGGACTAAGCACACAAGTGCCAATGAATATTGTTTTATTGACGGATGGCTCACCAAGAGAAATAAAAGTAGGTAAGCGAAAGATTAAGTTCAAAAAGACCACACCAAAAAACCTTGTGGCAAAAGGTAAGATTAGTCGCCTGGTTATTCAGGCCTTGAAGGAAATTGGAAACAAGAACATAACACCCAATGATGAAACAAGAATTCTGAATTTGCTCAGAAACGAAGATCCAAAGGATTTAAAACACGATATACCACTGGCTCCGGCATGGATTCAAAAAATTATGAAAAGAGCACTACAATATGGCTAAAAACAAATTCTATCACATAGAAGCCAAAGAAAAGGAACTAATATTTAAGGATATTAGTAATAAAACAGGAATCCCTGCTTTCGCTGTAGAAAAGGATTGGTGGGTTAAGCAAGCATTAGCCATTGTTTTTGAAATGGAAGTGGGACAACACTTAGTGTTTAAAGGTGGAACATCTTTAAGTAAAGCCTGGAAACTTATTGAACGTTTTTCCGAAGATATTGATTTGGCATTAGACAGAGCTTTTTTAGGTTTTGAAGGGGATATTTCAGGCAAGGCAGTCAAGAAATTACGCAAAGCTTCTAATGAGTTTTTGACCAAGACTTTTTTGCCTGCATTACAACAAAAATTTGAAGAGAAAGGTTTCGGAGATATAAAATTAGAAATGATAGAAGAATCACAGGATGAATCTAAAGAAGAAGATATACCTATCGAAGAACCCGTTAAAATCGTTATCAATTATAAAGAAATTACCACGCATCCCGCATATATAGCTCCACGGGTTCAACTCGAAATTGGAAGTCGCTCTTTGCGGGAGCCTTTTTCATATCAAAAATTGGGTTCTCTTCTCGACGAGACTCTTCCATATAGCGATTTTGCAGAAGAACCAATCAGAATTCCAGTTGTAAATCCGGATCGTACTTTTCTTGAAAAAGTTTTCATCCTCCACGAAGAGTTCCATAAACCTATAGAAAAGATTAGAGTACATAGGTTGAGTAGACACATCTATGATGTTTATCATCTTTCGAAAGAAAAATTTGCTGATAAAGCAATTCATGACCAAGAGCTTTATGAGACTATAGTAGCACATCGTCATAAATTTTCTCGCGTTGGGCAGGTGGATTACAATTCCTTAAACCCTATTTATATAAACCCAATTCCAATTACAGAAGTCATTGGAGATTGGGAAAAAGACTATCAGCGGATGAAAGATGAAATGATTTACGAAGCGAATCCTCCTACATTTAAAGAATTAATCGAAAACCTGGAGGTGCTTAGAGAGAAAATATCAAAAGTTGATTGGACATTTGAACTCGAATTTCCTATTCCTAATTCCTAATTGAAATGACATATAACTGGATCATACAAGATATTGAAAGGCGTATATCCATAATATCTACCTTTTTTGTGGCCATAACCGTTGTTTTAATTTCAAAAGGTATACGATAGAAATTATTTCTGTTTGTATTTTGGCACAACTTGCTCCGGAATAGGTGGCACAATTTGCTCCGGTATAGTTGGCACAACTTGGAACGGATTATCCACCATTGGTCGCTTTTTTGATAATGCAGAAGGTAAACATCATTATAGCGAGCCAATTTTATCGGTTGGCATAGAAGAAGCATTAAACCAAATTTGTTTTGATTATCAGAAGTTTCTATCAAGAGGAGGTGTGTATGAATGGTGATAAGATGTTTCTAAATAAGTTTAGGATTAATTGGACACTAGCGGTGAGTTTTTACGTGGGGAGTACTTTAAATCTCGCATTTTCTTTTTTTTGCTGAAAATATTCAACATTTCCGAAAAAATCCGGAACACAGTTTTTTCAATAGGAAACCACCGCAACGTAATTAAGCGAGTTTCCTTTAAACACCAATTAAACACCAATTAAACACCAATCAAAGCCCCACTAAATCCCTACCAAATAGGGTGTTCATTCGGAGATTATTCGTATATTTTCGAATAAACTTCGAATGAACTACGAACGAACTAAGGCTTTGGTTAGAATATGAATAGGCTTTGTTGTAGCTCTGGTAGGGTTCATTCCTAATGTAAATGGGAAATGGGAGTATTAAAAAATGGTTTATTGGGCGATTTTTCAGGTCGCCTGGGAAATTTGGTGATTTACAAGATGCATGGGAAAACGGTGGTCAGGTCGTTTCCCACTGTGAAACAGAAAAAAGCTACCGGTAAAAGAAAACAGTATCAGGATGATTTCGGCCATGTGATGGGCTTGATGCAAATGGCGGCAAAATTCATCAATGTGGGTTGGAAACCCGAAAGCAAGGAGAGCAGTCCCTTTAAAAAAGCTTTCTCTTTCAATTTGAAGCTATACCGCGATTTGGGTCGTCCGGAATCTTTGGAGTGGCTGCAACTAAGCAATGGGAGTAGGGCAGGAGCTAAAGATATTAAAATGAATGCCAGCAGCAATCAGGAGTTTTTGTTGAGTTGGGGAGAGGCAGAAGCCGATAAAAATTTTTCGGCTGATGACCGTGTTTGGGTTCTACTTGTCAATGAAAGAGACCAAAGCGGCTATTATTTCGGGACTATTTGCGTAAGGTCGCATGGGGAAGTATTATTGAAAACCACTCTGTTTAACAAAGAAGAGCCCCTTATGGCATTTGTTTGTTTTGGAGAATATTCTCCTGCCAATGAGTACAAAAGTCAGAATGTGTCCAATAGCCAATTTGTTCGCCTTATATAAGATTCTATTTCTAATACCGAAAGCATATCTGTAAGACCGTGTTCCGAACTTGTTCGGAAGTCCAATAAGAATTGGACTAAACAGCTATTGCATCGGCATTATACAATTCATTTATTGGACTTTATATTAATTGTATTTGGTATAAATTTTGTCTATTATGGTTTACAGGAAAATATAGAAATGAGCATTGAAAAGAACCTGTGGAAACAAATTCCAACCGACCTTTCCCCCAAAATTATAGCTTAACAAATATAGAAGTAAAAACTTTCCCCTGACTATAAATTTCCACATGATAAACCCCGGCTTTTAGGGTTTGAATGCTCACCTTCAAACTGTTCTTTTGCGATAAAACCAACTGACCTTCGTTGTTATAGATATTCAGGCTATCTAGCTGTGGCAGATTGATTTGTATTTGCTCGGTGGCGGGATTTGGAGAAATGAGTGCAGAATTTTCGTTCAAAAGTTGCGTTGTTCCATTGGCAAAGTCGTTGAACAACCACAAATAGGCTTGACGGAATTCACCTTTCCAAAAAACTTCGTTATGGCCTTGTCCCTGAACTACTTCCGAGAATAGATTGTCGGTTGTAAATCCGTGCGCCATTAACAAATCGCGCATTTGGTTCAAATGAGCTATGGTGCTTGCTCCTTCCTCACTGCCCACATTTTGATAAAACCGTTGCTGACTATAATTCCCATGACTTTCGGAAAATGCCCACACCGAATCGCTATACCAATAGCTGGGGCTAAAGATTCCTCCGCGGGAAAAAACATCGGGGTAGCGCAACACGGCATAGTGCGAAATAAAGCCACCCAACGAACTGCCCATAATACCAGTATTTGCGGCATCGGATTTGGTTCTATATGTCTGGTCGATGTGGGGTTTGAGTGTTTCTGTGATAAACCGGATATAGGCATCGCCTTCGCCACCGCCATAAATAGAATTCACCCAGGCCGAATATTCATCCATTCTATGTCCGCCGCCATTGTCAATGCCTACAACAATGGGAACATTTTTGCCTTCTGCGGCCAATTGGTTCAAGGTCTCGTCAACCTGCCACTCACCTGCAAAAGCGGTATAGGCATCGAAAATATTCTGCCCATCGTGCATGTATAAAACAGGATATCTTTCTTCCGAAGTGCCGTAATTGGGTGGAAGATAAATCCAGATTCGGCGGCTGCGCTGGAGTTGGGGGATGAAAAAATCGTTATCCATCACCGCTACATTTTCTGCTGCTGTGGAGTTTCCGCCACTCACATCGGCCCAATTGGCAATTTCAACCGGAACTGTCTCTCCATTACCAAAAATAAAAACACGGTTGAAAATCTCGTTCCCGTTGATGTCTTTTTCCACTTTCCCCCAATCGCCACGGGTAAATTTGAATTCAATGGTTGTTCCATTGGCCTGTGCTGCCAATTGAATAGCCCATTTATTTTCGCTGTTTTTCTGGAGCTTGAAGTCAGAATTTCCTGGATCCCAATTGTTAAAGCTTCCGGCAATATAAATGAAATCCTCAGCGGGAGTGCTTTCTGGAAGGCTCTCAATCACAAAATTAACTTGCGAAAAACCTATTGAAACCCAAAATAATAAGCCAAATATAAGATATC
>DYSN01000002.1 GCA_020718205.1 Draconibacterium orientale | reverse complement strand
ATCAATTCAAATCTGCTGAATTCGCCCAACACTATGCCGTCATTAGATCGGTCATCGATACAACTATCAAAAATTCAATGAATGTTTTTGAGGCTTTAACAAATCTGGCCGATCAAGAACTGATTCCTTTTGAGTAGTAACAAATAATTTGATTTTTAACATTTTTTTATAATATTTCTTGGAAATAATAAAAACCTGTTTAAATTTGTCTATAAATAGGTAATTAAATACCTAAAAGAGTACAATTAATTTAAATACAGAGAAACAGTTAGTTAAAATTTTTCAACATCAAAAAAAAGTGTATATGAAATTAAGAAGATTATTATTGGCAGTGTTCATGGGTGCAATTGCATCTTGGATTCATGCACAGGAAATTAAGATTGATGGCGATTTTCGCCCAAGAGCCGAGTTTCGACAAGGGTATAAAAAATTACCTCCCAAAGATGCGAAAGCTGCCTTTGCTATTTCTCAAAGAACCCGTTTAAACGCTTTTTACAATTCCGAAATTTTTAAAGCCTATATTAGTGCACAGGATGTTAGAGTTTGGGGCGATGTAGCCCAATTGGATATGGGTGCAGCCAATAAATTTGCCATCCATCAAGCCTGGGGCGAGTTTTTTATCACCAAGAAATTCTCCTTAAAATTAGGACGTCAGGAATTGGTTTACGATGATGCCCGCATTTTTGGAAATGTGGATTGGGTACAACAAGCCAGAGCTCATGACTTGAGCCTTATTAAATATGAATCGGGCAAAACCAAACTTCATGTGGGTTTGGCTTTCAACCAGAAATCGGAAGTACTGTTTGGTACCGATTATATTGATATGGCCAACTACAAAGCCATGCAGTTTTTGTGGTTTCATACCGATTTTGCCAAAGCAGGATTGAGCATTCTGGTATTAAACAATGGTGTTGAATCACTTTCAAAAGCCGCTGATGAAGTTGCCGGAAAACCTGCGGAGTATAAAACAGTTTTCAGCCAGACTGTGGGTGCCCGTTTAACTCCAAAGCTGGGTCCAGTCGATTTGGCTGCAGCAGTTTATTACCAAATGGGAAAAATAAATAATGATAGTACTAAAATTTCTGCCATGTATTTTGCTTTGGAAGGAAATTTTAAAGCATCCGAAAAAATGAGTTTATCCGCTGGTTTTGAATATTTATCAGGGACCAGTCTAAAGCATCGCACCGAAGAGCCCAATACCATCCGTTCTTTCAATCCTCTCTATGGTACAAATCATAAATTCAACGGACACATGGATTATTTCTATGTTGGAAATCATATCAACAACGTAGGATTGGTTGATATTTATGCCACCCTGAATATGAAAATGAATAAATGGTCGATTTTTGCCACTCCACATTATTTTATGGCAGCTACGGGTGTTTACAGGGTGAAAGCAACTCCTAAATCAGATTTTAATGAAAGTAATTACGACAATCTGAGCAAGGGATTGGGACTTGAAATTGACTTTGGAGTAACCTATGCACCACAGAAAAACATGTTGGTACAAATGGGTATTTCTGAGATGTTTGGCACAGAAACCCTAGCATTTATTCAGGGCTATTCAGCAACTGCAGAAAATAGTAAAAACGGAACTTGGGCTTATTTAATGTTTGTTTTCAAACCTGAGTTCTATAATTCAACCAAATAAAACCCCACGCCATGTCAAACATTTTTAAAGCCATTTTACCACCTGCAGCCTGGCGCTTTCCTGTTGCTTTGGCTACGGGTGTGCTTTTTGGTTTGGCGGCTTATTTATTCTATATTTCAAATGCTGGTTCCTACCTGTCCGACGACCCTAAAACCTGCATCAATTGCCATGTAATGAATCATGAATATGTTTCATGGTTTCACAGTTCACATCGCGAAAATGCAACCTGCAACGATTGCCACGTTCCCCACGATCATCCCTTCAATACTTATCTGTTCAAAGCTAAAGATGGTTTGCGCCATGCCACCATTTTTACTCTCCGTTTGGAACCACAGGTAATACGCATTAAGGATGAGGGAGCCGAAGTTGTTCAGAATAACTGCATTCGATGCCACAACGAAGTGATTACCGATAACCGTTTGCTTGCGTCAACGCATGAATTCGATCACTTTAGGGTAGAAGGTCGCAAATGCTGGGAATGTCATAGAGAAGTGCCTCATGGCAGAATGAATTCGCTATCCGCCGTACCAAATGCAATAATTCCGGAAACAAAAACACCTATTCCGGATTGGATAAAAAATTTAGTTAAGAAAAATTGAAAAATTAGAAATAATGAATACACAAAAACCTTTATTAAACTGGATGATTTTTATTGCCACCATCATAGTCGTTTTCTTTTTGGGACTATTGGCTTCATCCATTACCGAACGCAGGGCTGAAGAACCTTTAACTGCTAAACCACAGGTGGAGCTTGCAAAATTTGATCCCCGCAACGAAGTTTGGGGAAAGAATTTTAAACCCGAATACGAATCCTGGTTAAGAACCGCAGAAGGCGATTTCAAATCGAAATACAATGGCAATGCCATGATCGATATGCTCGAAGTTGACCCGCGGTTAGTTGTCATGTGGGCTGGATATGGTTTTGCCAAAGACTATAACCAGGGTCGCGGTCATGCCCATGCCATCGAAGACATCAGAAACACACTCAGAACAGGAGGCCCAACCAACGCAACTGATGGTCCTATGCCCACTACTTGCTGGACTTGTAAATCGCCCGATATACCCAGAGTGATGAACGAAGGTGGAGTTGCTGAATATTACACCGGAAAATGGTCGCGTTTGGGAAGCGAAATAGTGAATCCCATTGGTTGTGGCGATTGTCACAACAATGAGACCATGGAACTTCAAATCTCTCGTCCGGCTTTGGCCGAAGCTTTTGAGCGTCAGGGAAAAGACATCACCAAAGCCACCCACAACGAAATGCGTTCTTTGGTGTGTGCCCAATGCCATGTGGAGTATTTTTTCGATACCAAAAGGCCGGGAGCCGAAGGGGCAGCTTATCTTACACTTCCATGGGACAATGGGATTACAGTGGAGCAAATGGAGAAATATTACGACGATTTAAAATTCAGCGACTGGAAACATGCTATGAGCAAGGCTCCCATGTTGAAAGCCCAGCATCCTGGTTATGAAGTTCATAGCCTTGGAATTCATGCAGAGCGCGGGGTGAGTTGCGCCGATTGCCATATGCCTTATATGACCGAAGGTGGAAAGAAATACACCGACCATCACATTCAATCTCCTTTAAACAACATCGAAAACTCTTGCATGGTTTGTCACAAGGAGAAAACCGAAGAGCTGGTTAAAAATGTGTATGACCGTCAGGATAAAATCATAGAAAACCGCGATGAGCTCGAAAAACTCTGCGTAAGACTTCATGTGGAAGCCAAAACCGCCTGGGATTTGGGAGCTACCGAAGACCAGATGAAAGACATACTTCAGGACATTCGCCATGCGCAATGGCGTTGGGATTATGCGGCAGCATCGCATGGTGGTTCGTTCCACGCTCCTGTTGAGATTAGTCGCGTTATAGCTACTGGAATAAATATAGCCCAGGAAGGTCGCATAAAACTAGCTCGTTTGCTCATGGAATTGGGTCAAAAAGGCGAAGTGCCTTATCCTGACATTGCCACCAAAGAAAAAGCTCAGGCTTTTATTGGATTGCCAATGGATAAACTGAAAGAAGAGAAACAAACTTTCCTTAAAAATCTGGCGCCACAGTGGGATGCAGATGCTAAAGCCAGACAGGATAAAATGGCCATCAAATACAATAACAAATAGAATTTTTCATTCATTTTCATTTTGGGGGCTATTTTTCCAGTAGCCCCCTTTTTAATATCCATTTAGAACTTTATCTCTATTTTTGTTTTTTAAGTAATTCATAGGTTTAAAATTTATTTAATGATTTGGGAGAAGAAATGGTCTTATAGCGAAGGATTCCTGATTGCCTTTAGTTTGTTTGCCATTGGGCTGGCTTTAGAGCAGGCAAATGGAACGGTGGGGCTGCCAAAAATAGGATATCCCATGAATATTTATTTTGGAGTCGGGTTTGTATCCATCCTTATGCTCAATTATTTCATCTTTGGCAATTCGAAACTTGTGGTCTTTCTGAAATCGGTGCCCGCTGCCATTGCATCCATTGGTTTTTTTGCCTGGAATGCCCTGCTCATGGGTTTATTTCTGCAGGATACAAAGGTTGACGATTGGCGACAGATTCTGGCTTTGAGTCAGGTAACGGATAGTTGGTACTATTTGCTGGCCAATTTATTTTTGCTAAGTGCTTTAGGAACGCTCATTATCGATAAAATATATCATTTTCGATGGAAGGATTTGGGGGTGATGGTGAGTCATTTGGGATTGTGGCTGGCTATTTTCGCCGCCAGTTTGGGAAGCTTTGAGCTTCAGCGACTCGAAATGAATCTAACGGAAGGCCAGCTGACTAATGTGGCAACCGACCGCTATCAACGCGACATGCAATGCGAAATGCCATTTGCATTGAAGCTCAACGACTTTGTACTTGAAGAATATCCCCCAAAAATGGGAATTGTCGACAATAAATCGGGGGATCTTTTGCACGAACAAGGCAAAAATATCCGATTGCTTGAAGACCAAACAGATTTCGAAATATTGGGATGGAGAATATTTGTGAAGGAGCAGATTTACAAGGCTGCCAAAGCTGGAGACACCTATTATTTCAACAACGAAATGGGCTCGCCCCCGGCGGTTTTGTTAAGTGCTGTTTCGGCAAATGGCGATACTGTGGACGGTTGGATTAGTTGCGGCAGTTTTAACAAGCCTTTTGAGTCATTAAAACTTAATGCCGATTACTCCTTGGTGATGCTTTTGCCCGAGCCCAAAAATTATCTCTCCATCATCGAAATTTACCAGCCATCAGGATTCGATACCCTGATAAATTTAGAGGTAAACAAGCCTTACTTGTTGGACGATTGGAAACTCTATCAACTCAGCTTCAACGACGATTTTGGAAAATGGTCGGATACTTCGGTGGTTGAGCTGGTGCGCGATCCGTGGCTACCGATGGTTTATTGGGGAATTTTTATGATGCTTGCGGGGGCTTTGTACTTGTTTTGGCAGGGTATACAAACCCGCCGAAATGTTGACAAATTGGATGGAAAAAAAGCCGGGAAAATGATTGATATGGATTTAAATTAATAAGCTTTATGGTTTGGATAGATTTTTCGATATATGCCGGAATAACCATTGTTCTGTGGATTCTTGGTCTGGCTGCACAGGTAAAACGCGGGAAAAGCTGGCTTGGTGTGGTTTTATTGGGACTTGGCATCTTGGTTCTAACTGTTTTTATAGCCAGGTTATGGATTTTGCTCGAACGTCCACCCATGCGCACGCTCGGAGAGACCAGATTGTGGTATGGCTTTTTTCTCCCCATAGTTGGATTAATCACCTATTGGCGGTGGAGGTATAACTGGTTTCTGGTGTATACTTTTGGTCTGGCTTCCCTTTTCCTAATCCTGAATATGGCTTATCCGGAAAACTATAACAAAACCCTGATGCCCGCTTTGCAAAGCATCTGGTTTGTTCCGCATGTGTTGGTTTATATAGTTTCCTATGCTCTTCTGGCTGCCAGTAGTGTGGTTTCGGCCAAGGGTATTTTCGATTTCTACATAAAGAAAAAGCCGATGATTCATATTGATCTGGCCGACAATTTGGTGTATCTGGGATTTGCTTTTTTAACCATGGGTTTGCTTTTTGGTGCTTTGTGGGCCAAAGAAGCCTGGGGGCATTACTGGACCTGGGATCCTAAAGAAACCTGGGCACTGCTCACCTGGATGGTGTATCTGGTTTATATTCATCTGAGAATTCACAAAACAGTATCTAATCAGAAGGCTGTATGGGTTTTGGCTTTAGCGTTCGTGGTGCTTTTAATCTGCTGGTTTGGAGTTAATTATTTGCCATCAGCATCCAACAGCGTACACACTTATTCGCAGTCATAAATAGGTGATGATTAGAATCCTTTTCCTTTCAAATCGCCGTTATAATGAATTTCTTCGGGTTTTGCATTTGGATTGTTGAGCCAGTCGGGGAGGGTTGTTCCCATCGACAGTTTTTCACGCTCGGCATCCAGCTCGTCTTCGGCAAAAGCATACATCATGTCTGCTGCAAGAACATGAGGAATTTTTTGAATTAAATGCAGGCGGGCAGTCTCCTCCGAAACATTTTCGCCCTCGATGGTTACTACTATTTTCCCAAGTTCGTTGTGCATGTGATAATCAACGAATTCGATTTCTTTTAAATGATTTACTACCTGTTCTATATGTTCCGGTCTGGTTTGAACCAATACTCCGCTTACATTCATAGTTGTTGATTTTAAAGGTTTATTTCCACTTCCAAACCAAGATTTCCTGGTCTTCGCTGGCTGAAATGATAAAGTTGTTTTGAGCGAATTTAATTTGTGTCAGGGTGCTTTTCTGGCCTGAAAGAACAGCGACTTTGTCTTTTGTGGCGGTATTAAAAACAGTAATATCGTTTTCTTCGGAGGAAGAATAGGCCCCAAAGCTTCCATCATCGCTTAATCCCACACAATACACAATAAAATCTGACTCTAAATAATAACCACTTTCGCCAGGTTTGGTTGAATAAACTGAAACACGGCGGTCTTGTCCGGCTCCAATTATTTTGCTGTTATTATAATGAACCTGGTATATATTGTCCAAATTCATTTCTTTGTATTCTTTAATTTTATTCCCTGATTTTGAATCAATTATCCTTATAATTCCGCTTTCATCGGTAATGGCAGCCCGGGTTTTATCATCGTTCAGGTCGAAGTCGGAGAAAACGGAGCTGCTTAATTGCTTTTTATAAACCATCTTCCTTGAATCCATATTATAAAGAATCAGCTCATTGGCCAAAGTGGCCATCAGAATCTCTGTATTGCTGATGAAAATCGCTTTTTTCACCATAAGCTTTTCTACTTCTGCACTTACAATGGTTTCAATTTTCCCACCATTTGAAATACTAACGTTTCGAAAGCCGTTGCTGGCCTGCGAAACCAAAAGAATTTTAGCCATTTCGGGTAATTTATCAATACAGATAATTTTTGCCGCCACTTTAGTGCCGGTAAAATCGGAAATCTTTTGTAACTCAATCGTTTCCAGGCGCTTTTTCGTTTTCCAGTTGAATACTTCGATATGTCCTGCATCGTTGGCTGCATACAGAAGGTCTTTTTCTATGAGCAAGCAGGTAACAGAGCCGCTGGAGATGATTTTATACGCTGGATTGGTCGCATCTGATTTCGATATTGATAGCGAAATTGCAAAAACAACTATATACAGAATCCAATGTTTTTTCATAAGCCAAATAGTCAATTAGTATGATGGTAGCAAAATGGATAAGGATTTATTTCACCCCTTCTCCCATAGTTTCGTGTTGATTCGATTTTTTAGAAGCTTCTTCGGTTCTGAAATTAGCTTTAAATTGATTGTCGACAAAAACAGTGGCTGTAGCCTGTGGAACATGGCATTGGGTGCAATTATAACGTGCCAAACTATAGGATCCACCAAGGTCTTTGGCAACAACCTGACTTTCAGCAGCATTCACTCTTACCAAACCATTTTCTTCAATAAGTTCGGGACGATAATTGATGAAGTGCGAAACGGGCATTGCGGTTGTTTTTAAAGCAGCTGCCGCAGCAGGCAGATGGCAAGCCAGGCAGGCATTGGCTCCTGCGGTAATTGGAACAAAGCCATCAACGGTATGTGGAATCATTGGGGGCGCATTTTCGAAAGATCTGTCAATATTTTCCGAGGTTCCGGGCATGGCTGTTGAATAGGTGATGGGGGGAAAAAAAATCTCATCTTCGTCAATTAAATTACCTTTCCGCAATCCCAATTCGGCCTGGTCAATTAGATTTTCATTGGTTTCAACTGGTGTGCTGACCGCTTGTTCGGTATTGGCTTGTTGCTCAATATTTTTAATTTCAGTAGATTCTACTGTCGATTTTTTCTGGGTTTTGCAGGCAATGAGCACAATAGCCAGAATTGCCATAGTCATAAAAAATTTTGATTTCATATTTTTACCTCCTGATAATTTTTTCTTTTGTAATAAATTTTAAAGCATTATCGTGGCAAGCTTCGATGCAGCGACCGCAATTGGTACATTCTGCATTTTTTATAGAGCCACTTTCTTTTCCAATAATTTTTAAAACCTGTGGTTCCGGACAAACTTTAAAACATTCCATACAGTTTGTACAGTTCTCAACAGTATGTTGAACTTTTATCCAATGGTATTTACCCACTAACGAATAAAAAGCACCAATGGGACAAATATGACCACACCAGCCGTTTTTGAGCACAAAGAGATCGAAAAGGAAAACCACAAAAATGGCTGCCCAACCGAAACCCATTCCAAAAATCAACCCTCGGTGAAGCATAGAAACAGGGCTCACAAATTCAAATGCAGCGATTCCTGAAATGAGCGAGAGCAAAAATCCCAGAAACATAATCCAGTAGCGCATATTTCGCTTGATGGGTGTATTGAATTGAACCTCATTAATATTCAATTTTTTCCGCAGCCATAAGGCCAAATCGGTGATTATATTCATGGGACAAATCCAGCTGCAAAAAGCACGTCCGCCAATGAGTGAGTAGAATCCTAAAATGATAAGGCCTCCAACCAGCACATCCATTCCAACAATAAATCCTGCCAGCAAAATTTGAATTATGGCATGAGGATCGCTCAAATGAAACAGATTCATAAAATTGGCTGAACTCAGATTTCCGGTTAGAATTTTCCAGCCATAATGATTGGAGCCAAAAAACAATACCATGACTCCAATTTGAACGATTCGACGGAAGATTAAAAATCGGTGTTTGTATAAGTAATTACTCATCTAACAGTTCCTCCCAATTGTTTAAGTAGTCCTCATCCTCTTGTTTCCCTTTAATTTCCGGTTCCTTGCTTGCTGGTTCTTCCGGCTTAGTTTCCACGGGTTCCGTGGTCGATTCTTCTGCTGGTTTTTCCCAGCCTTTTTTATAGAAATCGCCAGCTTTACCTTCTGCAATTTGACGGGGTAAAACAAAGATAGCAGCTTTTTCTGTAACGCAGGCATGTTCGCATTTACCGCAGCCTGTGCATATGTCCGGGTTTATGGTGGGTTTGAGAAATGCATGTTTACCGGTGCGTTCGTTGCGCTCGAAACTCAGGAAAAGAGCCTCGTTTATCAACGGACAAGCGCGGTAACAGGCATCGCACTGAATTCCCCAAAAGGCAATACACGATTTTTCGTCCACCACAGCTACGCCAACATCCATCATATTCACATTCATATTTTCGGGAATGCTTTCCTTTCCGGCGGGAATCAGCTTATCCAAATCAAGAGCTTTGGTTGGACAAGCAGGCACACAGGGAACATCGACACACATATAGCATGGAATCACACGTGGATTGAACCAGGGAGTGCCAATTGGGATGTTTTCCTGTGGTTCGGCCAGTTTAAGAGTGTTGTAGGGGCACGCTTCAACACATGCCCCACACTTAATACAGGCCGCCAGAAAATCCGATTCAGCTATTGCAGCAGGAGGCCTCAGTACCATTTGGCTGATACTGGCTTTGTTGAGAAAGGCACTCCACACCAAACCCCCAAGGCTCATTAAACCTGCACCCTGGAAAATTTTTAAGAGGCTCTCTCTTCTGCTGATCGAATTGGTTTTCATTTCGATATAATTTTAGGCTTTATAGACTTTTACAGCTGCTTTTTTATAGTCAGTCTGTTTTGAGATGGGACAAGTAGCATCTAAGCAAACTTTGTTGATGAATACTTTCTCGTCGAACCAGGGAACATAAACCAATCCAACAGGCGGACGATTTCTTCCGCGGGTGTCCACATGAGCCTTCACTTTACCTCTTCTCGACTCAATCCAAACCATATCGCCCTGTTGGATTTGCATTTTCTCTGCATCTATGGGGTTCATATAGCATAAGGCTTCGGGGACAGCTCTGTAAAGCTCGGGAACGCGCATGGTCATGGTTCCGCTATGCCAATGTTCGAGCACGCGTCCAGTTGATAGCCATAAAGGATATTCTGTATCGGGCATTTCTGGTGGATCCATATAGGGGCGGAAGAAAATTTTGGCTTTATTTGATAAATCATACATGCCTTTTGTAGCATCGGCGGCTACCAGATTGCCCTGTGGCAGGCTTTTGAATGCCTTTCCATAGAAAGCAAAATCTCCGGTATTGGCTTTAACAGCATAAGGGTCGTATTTGGCGTTAAAGCGCCATTGGGTTTCTTTTCCATCAACAACAGGCCATTTCAAGCCGCGAACTTTATGATAGGTGTCGAAATCGGCATAATCATGGGCATGTCCGGCGCCAAATTCACGATATTCTTCCCACAAATATTTCTGAACAAAGAAGCCATAACCTTTCCAGTCTTCGTCGTACGAGCCTTTGATGGGTCTGGAATCTCCAGCTACTTCGCTATTGGTAAAGCCATCGCCAATGGGGTCGGGCCATGCGAATGATTTGGCTTGTTGGTTGGCAAAAAGCACGTCGTAGAGTGTAGTATCTGCGGTGTATCCCATGCTGTAGGCAGAAGCAAGAACATCGGGGAGTCCGCCTTCGAGACCTGGTATAGGTTGTGCTCCCCATACTTCGCTAATTTTGAATCGTTTGGAAAGCTCAATAATTTGCCAGGTGTCGGACATGGCATCGCCCACCGGAGTCACTTGTTGACGCCAGTGTTGAGTGCGACGTTCGGCATTTCCATAGGATCCCCATTTTTCGTAAATCATGGCCGATGGCAGAATTAAGTCGGAGACCTTGGCCGAAATGCCAGGATAGCCATCGCTGCAAACAATAAAATTATCCATTTCGCGGGCAGCTTTAATCCAGTGGGAGGCATTGGCACTGTTTTGGAAGGGATTGTTCACCTGAATCCAGGCAAATTTTATCTTGCTGTCTTCAAGGTCGCGCAAGATTTTCATAAAATGTGCTCCAAGCTGTGGATTCAGGGTGTCTTTGGGTAGTTTCCAAATTTTTTCTGATAATTCCCTGTGCTTTGGATTGTTCACTACCATGTCGGCTGGTAAGCGATGAGAGAAAGTTCCCACTTCGCGGGCAGTTCCACAAGCTGAAGGTTGTCCTGTTAAACTGAAGGCTCCATTTCCGGGTTTGGCTTGTTTTCCCAAAAGAAAATGTATCATGTAGGCTTGCTCGTTCACCCATGTTCCGCGGGTATGTTGATTCATTCCCATAGTCCAGAAAGAAACCACTTTACGGGTTTTATCCACATATAAGTCTTTCATGGCTACTAATTTTTCCTTGAAGCTTTCGATGGATTCGTTGGCATCGCCTTTGGCTAAATTTGCTACAAAATCGAGGGTATAGGGTTCAACAGCTTTCTTGAAATCTTCAAATTCAATTTTCCAGTGCTTGTCGGGGGTGGCAGCATTTTTCATCTCCATAACATCGCCGGCCTTAAGACCCAGATAGGCTAAGGTAACGCCTTCGGCTTCGGAGATTACTTTGGCCGATTCTTTTTCGTTGATTACAGATTCCTTTGCTGAATATTTGGGATGACCTGCTTTTCGCATTCCATAGCCCGTGTCAACGGGTCCGGCAGTGAAAATAATATGCTTATCGATAAATTCCTGGTCGATTGACTCGGGATGATTCACTACAATTTCCCGGGCTATATAATTCCAGAGAGCCAGGTCTGTCTGGGGTTTGAAAACGATTTCGATATCGGCTATGTCGCTGGTACGGTTTGAGAAAGTGGTTAGATTGATGAGTCGAATGCGGTCGGGATTGGATAGTTTCCGGTCGGAAACACGGCTCCAGAGAATGGGATGCATTTCTGACATGTTTGCTCCCCAGCTAACCACAGTGTCGGTGAGTTCAATATCATCGTAGCATCCGGAGGGTTCATCGATACCAAAAGTCTGAATGAAAGCAGCTACAGCCGATGCCATACAGTGGCGTGCATTGGGGTCGAGATTATTGGAGCGGAATCCGCCTTTAATCAGTTTTACAGCCGCATAACCTTCCTGAACCGTGTATTGACCCGATCCAAAAACGCCTATACCAGTGGGTCCCAGTTCTTTGATTGAGCTTTTTATATGCTTCTCCATTTCATCAAAAGCACGTTTCCAGCTAACAGGTTTAAACTTTCCGGTCTTGCTAAAATTTCCCAACTCGTCAACACGAAGCAGGGGTTGTTGCAAGCGGTCTTCGCCGTACATAATTTTGGCGTTGAAATAGCCTTTGATGCAATTGAGCCCCCTGTTTACCGGGGCAGCCGGGTCACCTTTTACGGCTACTATTTTGTCGTTTTTGGTGGCCACCATAATTCCACAGCCTGTTCCGCAAAAACGGCAAACAGCCTTATCCCATCTCCAGCCACTTTCTGCGTCCTGTGCCATGGCTTTTACTGCAGTGGGCACTGTGATGCCAACAGCCATTGCAACACTTGCCGCTGCCGACATTTTTAAAAAATCACGTCTCGATGTACTCATATTGATAATATTGAAATTGTTAAAATTCTTATTTAGGTGAATTAAGCGTAAAAATACCAGAATACCTTAAATAAAGCAATAACTGTTAATAAAATTGTATTATTTATAAACAATCAATATTAAAATTATAAAGTATTGTAATTTAAGAAATTAAAATTGTATTGGAAAGGTGCATTTTTGATTTTTAAGCTTACGATGTTATCAAAATGGGGAGATTAAATAAATGCAGGAATAGTCAATAGGCTTATTCTTAGTTTTTTAAAGGAAAATTGGTGGGTGAGAATACTCAAGAGAAAGCCCGTCAAAACCAGATATTCAGGGTTTTAACGGGCTGGAAAGCATATAAGGGTGTTTACTTTCTCATATAATTATAAACAGCTCCGGCAGCAATGGCACCCGCAATGGGCACTACGATGAACAACCAAAGCTGAGCCAAAGCCCAGTCGCCAACAAATAATGCCTGACTGATGCTTCGAGCGGGATTCACGGAAGTATTGGTCACGGGAATGCTGATGAGGTGAATAAGGGTTAAAGTCAATCCAATGGCCAATCCGGCAAAGCCTTTGGGAGCTTTATCGTCGGTGGCACCCAGAATGATGATGAGGAACATGAAAGTCATAACAAACTCAGTGACTATGGCAGCCACAAGGCTATAACCACCAGGCGAATGTTCACCATATCCATTGGCAGCAAAACCGCCTATATCGCTTCCATTTCCGGTGGCAATAACAAAAAGAACAGCAGCAGCAGCAATGGCTCCAAGAATCTGCGAAATTACATAGGGCAGAATATCTCCCGCTTTCACGCGGCCACCAGCCCACAAGCCTATTGTAACTGCGGGGTTCAGATGAGCCCCTGAAATATGACCCATCGAATAGGCGATTGTTAAAACTGTTAATCCAAAGGCTAAGGAAACCCCAACCAGTCCAATCCCAACTTCGGGGAAACCAGCGGCAAGAACAGCACTACCGCAACCTCCAAGTACTAACCAAAAGGTACCAATAAACTCAGCTAAATTTTTTTTCATTTTCTTGATTTTAAATTGTCCTACTCGTTTGGCTTTTCAGACTCGCCTCCGGATTTTTTCCTCGATCCGGATCAAGGGCAGTTTTTATAAAGTGGTCATCTGCGCCACTTTTCCCCCAAAAAAAGGGTGGTTATGGAAAATGAAGTGAAATACTTTAGAAATAATTGTCTGTTAATATGGCATTGAATGGTAATTGATGCCTTAGCAAATTTAAATTATTACTTGAATAATCAAATAGTTCGGCTGAATAATTATTCATTAAGTCGAACAATTTTCAGCGGTTTTGTCAATTTGCTTTTAAAATCAAATATTCATAGGTTTCAAGAGATTGAGTAGAATTTAAGGTGACAGAACCCTGAGTTAACAGGTTTTTACAGCTTTTTTGCTGAAGTTCAGCCGGAACAGAAAACTCTTTGGTTCCATTACGAATATTTACCATCACCAAAAGTTGCACCGTGTCTTTAGTTTTTCCAAAGCAAACCACATCGGAGGTTGAAAAGTCGGTGGTGATGCCTTTGCGGGCTGCATTCTCAGTGGTATAAATATTCATGAGCGATTGATACTCCGCAAGCATATCGGGGTTTTGGATTCAATTGATGGGCGAATTGCTAAAAAACGGAACCGTGTTGAGTTGTCAAACTTCTTGCCCGGTATAAAACAAAGAAACCCTTTCCATAAAAATGGCGGTAACTGAGGCAGCCAAAGCACCAGCTTTTCCGTTGAAAAAAACCATGGGGGTGTTTTCCCAGGCCGATTTGTCGTGGTTGGTGGTATAGCGCATACGATGTTTACCTTCAGGTACATAGCGATATTCCGATATATGTGTGGCAAAAAGCTCCGTAGCAGCAGTTTCTGTATAGATTTGTCGTAGTTTGTCGTTGAAATTCCAGGCAAAGCTCATTTCGAAACCAGCTGTAAAATGGTCGCTGCGGCTGCCTTCGGCCAACATAACAACCTGACGATTTGGTAGGCTCCGAAGATGAGTTATCGCTTCGGTTCAGAAATCTTTAGATACTCCATCGGCATAATAACAGCGGAAACCATCCACATTGGCTTGCATCACCCAGTATTCCATGGCATCTATCATGGCTTTTCGCATGTCGGTATTGCTGAAATTCAGGTCGGCCACATCTTGCCAGTTGGTGCCAGCAGGGTGAATAATATTTCCCGATCCATCCTGAGTATACCAGCTTTTGTTCGAAATTCAGGGATTGTCCCATGCTATGTGATTGGCCACCCAATCGAGCATAACAGTCATGCCTTTTTCGTGGGCTTTGGTGGTGAGCTCGCGTAAATCTTCCAGCGAACCATATTCGCTGCTCACCGCTTTATAGTCTTTCACCGAGTAGGGAGAGTTGACGGAGTTCACCTGACCAATGGGATGAATGGGCATGAGCCAAATCACGTTAACGCCCAGACTTTCAATATGATTGAGTTTTGCGATAACCCCCTGAATATTTCCAGTGGTACTGAAAGCTCTTATATTTACTTCGTAAACCACCAAATATTCGGTGGCCGACAGATTTTCCAAAGGGGTTCTGTACTGAGGGTAATAGGATGTTGTGTCCTCGATAACAGGTTCAGTCTCATCGCTCTTTTTGTTGCAGGAGCTTTCCATGAAAAAGAATAAGAGAACAGGCAGAATAATCGGGTATTTCAGAGTTTGTGCATGGTTGTTTTTTAGAATTAGTTTTTAATGAGCTTATTTGTAAATGATTGATTATCTGATTTTATCTCTACAAAATAAATCCCCGATGGCCAGGAATTAAGGTCGATGCCAAGCTCGGTTTCGCTGACAATATTTCTTTCGTAGAAAATCTGTCCAAGAGAATTGTAAATGGAAACAACATTCCAATTCACTTCCGAATTGGGGAGTGTGAGGACTACATAATCCTTCACAGGATTGGGTGAAATCAGCAAATTTTGGGAGAGACTGATGTTTTCAATATCAACAATTTCGTCCACATTGATATAACATTGCTTTGTAATAGAATCTACCCCCGGAGCATTGGTAACTTTGAGCTTTACTTCAAATTCGCCCGATTGCACATATTGAATTCCGGTGGGGTTTTGTTGGGTGGAAGTTTGGGGATATCCGCCTTCGAAAGTCCATTCCCAGCTGGTGGGCTGATAGGATGAGTTGTCGAAAAAATCGACGGTATTGTTTCGGTGGATATCGCGTGTCCAGGTGTAAAAACCAGCCACAGGAGCTAAAGTTGACAGTTGTTCAGGCGAAAGCAACGCCCGAATCTGACTTCCGCTTTGGGTGAGAATCATGCGGCCATCTTTGGTTAGATTGGGGTCGCAATAGTAGCCGTAGGGTATGTTGGTTTGCCAGATTATCTCTTGAAGTGAGGGCGAAAGGCAATACATTTTTCCTGCGCCGGCTTCGTAGTTGTTCACAAAAACTCTACCAGTACCATCAATGGTGATTCGGGGGGCTGTGGATACTATTTCCACGGGCGATTCATCCATAATGTCCCCTGTTTCGTGATCCATGCGGTACAAATGATTGTTGAAGAAGCCCACAATGTTATCGTCATGGTCAATGGCCACATGCCAGGTAAAAGCATAGGCGGAGTTGAAAAGCGGCACCAAAGTATCTCCATCATCGTGGAATGCCCAGAAGCTGCCCCCATCGCGGGTCATATAAACCCTGTTGTCGGGGCCAAGCGTAACAGGCAATTCCTGGTCACCATCGCCCGGAAGGCTGCCAGTTTTGTATTTTATATCGCCTGTAGTTGGGTCTATAGCGATGATTTCTTTGGGGTAATTGAAGTATCCGGTATAATGGTAGAGAGTGCTTTTACTCATGGCAAATCCGGCATCGGGGCCAATTGGGGTCGGGTAATTATTGTTCCAGACCACATCGCCATTTCTACGATCGAGCCTATAGTTGGTCATAATGGGGTCACCATTGCAGGCAAAAACCAGACCCGTATTTCCCCCGAACATGGTGATGGGGAATTGCCATTTTTCGTCTCCGGTAATTGGATCGATGGCGTAGAGAATATTGGTGGTATAGTCGTGGGCATATGCTGCATTCTCGTCAAAACCAACGGCATACATTTTTGCTGCGCTGTTGGGTTGAAACTCCCACAAGAGCTCTCCATCCGAAACCCGCCTGCATTCGATCACTCCAAAATAAATGGGGGAGAAAAGGGTTCGGGCAGTGATAAACCGGTCGCCTGCCACAAAAACCGAATTTCCGAACGCCGAGTTGAACGAGCTGTTTTGAGTCCATTCCACCTGATAGCTTTGCGGACCCGTGATACTTGTAAGACCATTGTTCATGTTGTTTCCCCCGTCGGTGGGCCAATCCTGCGCTATGGATGGATCAGGGAGACAAAGTAAAAGTGCAATAGTACTGAGGAAGAAATGATTGTAAAGCTTTTTCATGATATAGGATTTTGATTGTTGCCAAATATTTAGGCTTCATGTTCAAAAATAGGTTTTTTTACTGGATTTGACAGGTTTTTTCGGAATTTCCTGATATAAAATGATAAGCCATAAAAATGAAAGCGATTTCCTTTTACTGAAATCGCTTCCGACGGGATTCAATCCCTAATGAATGAAAAACTATTGAATGTCGTTATGATTCAATATTTTATCGAATTTTTTTATGGCCCAGCCTATGACAAGCAAACTTGCATAAATGCTCACAGGCCAGCTTAGCAGCATAAGGATTTCTTTGATATACATAGCTTAAATTTTTTTAATAAACATGAGTTTCGTTTTCAATTTCGTTCTGATCGATTTTTTTCTTGTTGATGGAACGCCAGGCATACCAGATATAGGCTATTACAAATGGCACCATCAACGAAACATAGCTCATGGCCACCAAGGTGTATTTGCTGCTTGAACTATTGAAAATAGTGAGCGACGATTGCAAATCGGTGCTCGATGGATAATAGGCTGTATGATTAAAACCTGCCATCAGAAAAAGCGAAAACACGGTTACTACGCTTCCGATACCCACTGACCAAATGGCTTTGGTGGCACATTTTTCAACAAAAAGTGCCCGACCAATTCCCAGTAGAACAAAAACAACCCCAATTAACAGAAGCACCAGTACCACAGGCATTTGGAGAAGGTTGTTCAGGTATTTAAACGATTCCATTGCTACAATTCCATCCTTATTCACTGCAAAGCCATCTTTCAATAGAATATTGACAAGAAAGAACAAAAAGAAAACCAAAAAGGGCAGTGCATTTGTTAGGATGGCTTTGCGGGAGCGCTCCTTAATGAGCACATGGTCAATGGAATTCATGAAATAGAGCAAAGCCAATACCCGGCTGAGGAATAAAACTGCCAACCCCAGGCTCAGATTGATATAAGTATTGTAGTCGGTGAGTGTTAGGGCCAGCTCCAATCCGCGAAATGGCGAATCCCAGAACGACTGATTCATATCGTTCACATGGAAAGGTGAGCCTGTGAAAAAGGTGGCCACTGCAGTTCCCAGAAAAACAGGAGCTATGATTCCATTGAATAGCAGAAATCCGTTGAAAACCTTTTTCCCCAGAAAATTGTTTGGTTTTGACCGATACTCATAGGAAACTGCCTGAACTATAAAAGCAAATAGGATAATCATCCAAACCCAGTAAGCACCTCCAAAGCTGGTAGAGTAGAAGAGGGGGAATGATGCAAAGAATGCTCCGCCAAAGGTGACGAGCGTGGAAAAAGTAATTTCCCATTTTCGGCCTAAGGTATTCACCAGCATGGTTTTTTCTGTTTCGGTTTTGCCTATGGAATCTATGAGCGTCTGGCCACCCTGCACAAAGAGCAGGAATACAAGCAAAGCCCCTAATAGAGCATTAATGGCAAACCAGTAATGCTGTAACACAGTGATATCTAAACTTTCAAACATATTAATGTCCTCCCTGATTTGGTCCTAACTTGATTTGCTTGGTCATAATTTTAATTTCGGCAATGAGCAGTGCTGTAAATGTGATGAAAAAGAGCGCAAAAGTAATCATCACGGCATTGCTGTCGATATTGGAAATGGCGGTCATGGTGGGCATTAAATCTTGTATTACCCAGGGCTGACGACCCATTTCGGCAATTACCCATCCACTTTCCTGTGCTAAATAAGCCAATGGCATGGTCCAGAGGGCTACCCACAGCAACCATCGCATTTTTTGCAACCGCTGTTTATAGAGAAAAAACAATACCACCGCAAAAAGTATTAGAAAATGCCCGCCCAAAGCCACCATGATATGGAAGCTATAAAAGCAGATGGGTATATTTGGGATAATGTCGTGGGGATTGTCGAAATAGCTATAGCCGAAATAGGCAAAATAGTTATCGAGAAAATTCCTGTCTTCAAATTGGGTTCCCAATAAAGCTATTTGTTCCTGATTTCCTTCCTTTTTAGCTAATTTATAATCGGTTAATGCCTGACGGGCAATTTTACCACGGCTAATTTTTTCATCGTAGCTAATAATACCCCTTTCAGCATTTCCATGAACGAGGTCGTGAATACCTGGTACAAAGGCGTTGGCATCGAGAAAGGCCATATAACTAAGCATGTTCGGAATTTCGAGATTGACAACAAAATCTTGTTTTTTGTGTTCAACAGCGGTTTTATTTGGTGCTAAAACTCCTGCCGCTATCAAAGGGGCATGAGTGGTTCCGTAGTACAAGCCTTCCATGGCTGCAAATTTCATGGGTTGCGATTTGGCCATTTCGCGGGCACTTTCATCGCCGCTATAAATTGTTAATACACTGAATATCAATCCAAATATTCCCGCCACTAAGATGCTCTTCTTAGCAAAAACCACCTCGCGGTTCTTGAGCAAATACCAGGCGCTTATGCCTATAACAAAAATTGCCGACAGAATATAAGCCGAATAAATGGTGTGTGTGAACTTGGTAATGGCATTGGGGTTGAATAAAACTTCCCAGAAATTCACCATTTCGTTGCGGGCAGTGTCGGGGTTAAATTTCATGCCCACAGGATGTTGCATCCATCCGTTGGCCACCAAAATCCACAATGCTGATAGGTTGCTTCCGATGGCGGTGAGCCAGGTGGCAGTAAGGTGAAATCCCTTGCTCACTTTATTCCAGCCAAAAAACATAATGGCAATAAAGGTTGATTCCATAAAGAAAGCCATGATGCCTTCGATGGCCAAAGGAGCTCCGAAAATATCGCCCACAAACCAGCTGTAATTGCTCCAGTTGGTTCCAAACTCAAATTCCAGAATGATTCCGGTGGCAACGCCAATGGCGAAGTTGATGCCGAAAAGTGTCATCCAGAATTTGGTAATTTTTTTCCAATCTTCGTTGCCGGTTCGCACATAAATGGTCTCCATGATGGCAATAAGAAAGGTGATACCCAGAGTGAGAGGCACAAACAGCCAGTGATACATGGCGGTGAGTGCAAACTGCGCACGGGACCAATCAATAAGTGTGTAATCGAATTGTTCCATATATTAGTGTTTAGGATTTGTTAATTGTTCTATCACATAATCGCTCTTTTCCTGGTCGTTGTCGAATTTCGACCCCAGAAAATCATTGAAAAAGAAAAGCTTTAAAATAGCAAACATGATGAAAAGCTTGATGAAGATGATGAGCCACAACCGTCGGCCTACCGTCATGCTTCGAAAGCCTTCCGCGTAAAAATTCAGAATTTTCTTCAATAGCTGAACCATATAGATTTAGTTTTAGTGTTGTTCTTATTCAAGGATTTAGGTATTGAGATGCAAATATAATGAACATATGCTCATAATGATTGAATTTTAATGTTAAATTTTGGGCGATAGAAAAACATTAAAATCTAAAAACTAAAACCCGTTATTCCCCCTTTATTTTTATATTTGAATCAAATTATGCCAGGCATAGCCAGAATTAAATGGGTGTATTTGAGATTTTTTTATGCTTAGCCTATCAATAACGATTTAATATGATTCAAAATCAGCTACTTCCCCAACTAATGAATGAGTTTTCCCGTTGGAAAAAAACGGACTCTGGTGTGTGTACAGCACTTCAGTCTTCTTCGGGTTCCAACAGGCAGTATTTTCGGGTTGTCTTAGAAAACAACTCGTTTATAGGATGTTACAGTCCCGACTTGCGCGAGAACGAATCTTTTTTCTATTTGTCAGATTTTTATTCAAATCAGGGCGTTCGGGTTCCGCAGGTGGCACATATTTCGGCGGATAGAACCCTGTATTTTCAACAGGATCTGGGCTCGGTTAATCTATTTGAACTCGTTAGCAAGCAAGGTTTTAGCGAACAAGTGGTGGCGTTGTACGAGCAAAGTTTAGATCAGCTTCATCACATGCAAACCCAAACGAAGGGACTCGATTTTACTAAATGTTATCCCCGCGAGTCCTTCGACCATCAATCCATTCTTTGGGATTTAAACTATTTCAAATACTATTTTCTAAAGGTTTCGGGGATTGATTTCGATGAGCAAAAGCTTGAGGATGAATTTCAGCATTTGGCCATCATTCTTGTCGGTGCGAAGAAGGAAACTTTTATGTTTCGCGATTTTCAGGCCCGGAATATTCAGGTTTTAAACCATCAGGCATGGCTTATTGATTTTCAGGGTGGACGACGGGGCCCTGTTTTGTACGATCTGGCCAGCCTTCTCTATCAGGCATCGGCGGGTATATCAACCCCTTTGCGCCAACAATTGGCCGACTACTATTTTCGAAAAATCGAAATCAGCCTGGGCTACAACCGGAGCCAATTCAACCAGGAGTTTAATCAAATGATCCTGATTCGTATTTTGCAAACACTTGGAGCCTATGGTTTTCGGGGGCTTATAGAGGGGAAACCCTATTTTAAGGCCAGCATCAAACCTGCGCTTGCCAATCTCGAAACCCATTTGGAGCAGCGGTTCGAAAATCTTAAAATTCCTTATTTTATGCACCTTTTGGATGGGTTGGTTAAAATAAAGGATAAATTTGACCAATAATTCCATTTATGTTAAAAATTCAGGTTTATAGTTTTTCCTATATACAGGGGCAAATTCCTGCGGATAACTCCGGCAACGGAGGCGGTTTTGTGTTCGATTGCCGTGCCTTGCCCAATCCGGGGCGGTTCGACGCCTATAAAAGTTTAACGGGAATGGACGAGCCCGTAATCGCCTACTTAGAGAAGGAAGCAGAAGTAAGTGAGTTTCTTAGCCATGTTTATTCGCTGGTGGATCAGTCGGTTGAGAAATATTTGAGTCGTGGATTTACGAATTTAATGGTGAGTTTTGGTTGCACTGGCGGTCAACACCGGTCTGTATATTCGGCCGAGGAGCTGGCTATACATCTGGCTCAAAAATTCGATGATGTAATTATTTCGGTTCGCCATTTGGCCCGCGAAAAAGCCACCAACTAATCGGTTGCTCCTATGAACAGAAACCCGGCAACTTTGGCACAAAGGAAGAAGAAGGCATTGTTAATCAATTTCTTCATCATCTTTAGCACCTGGTTTCCGTTTGTTTTCATCAGCATTATGTCGAACTCCATTACGCTAATTGCCCAAATGCTCATAGGCGGCGCCCAGAGTTTGTCGGTATATCTGAGCATGCAAACCACGCGCAATTCGTTGAAACATCCTGAAAATCAACTTAAGAACGAAATAAAAGACAGCCGCATTGTGGTTGTAGTTTTTATGTTGTCGTTTTTAGTGGTCATGTTTATTGCCATCAAACGCATGTTTTTGCCCAAACAACTGGAGTTTTATGCTTCTATGGTGGGTTTGGCTGGCAATGCGGTGGCTATTTTTGTAAATGGGTATCAGTGGCATAAAAATTTGAAAATCAGTCGTGAAGCATTTTCGCCGCTCATGGAAGGCCAATGGTCGTTGTTTAGAATTAAGACATTTACAGCACTTTTTGCCGTGTTGAGCGTGGTTTCCTATTATCTATTGCCACAACATTTTTTCCTTCAGCACTATATCGACCCCATTTTCTCGCTGGGACTTGCCGTGCTCATTCTCCATTCCGCTATCGGCCTGATGCGCACTTCGGGGATGATTGGGGGGGCGTGGACACTTGGCGGACAAAAAAACTAAAAGGTTGGAATGAGGCTTTTCTTATGTTCTATTGATTGAACAGATTATCGAATATTCCATAGAAAAATGGCTGCTTTACCAATCCAAAAGTCTCTAAAATCAAGATATCACAAAATAGAAATGCAGGCTATTATCAACAATTCAAAGCTATTTGGTTCAATATCAATGCTTAGTATATTTATCATTATCATTTCATACCTTCGGTTTTGTTCATAATTATTAAAACAGATTTTCCCCCTTTTCTTTTTTTTTCTTCAATTTTGATGCATTTTAAGAATCAACAATGCGGTATTTCTTTTATACTTTTTTAGATTTCGCCAGAAATCATCCTTTTCAAATCATCCTGATGGCTATGATTGGATTGATTTCTTTAGCACTTTTGGGCTATTTGATTCATTATGTGGGGGCTCATGGTTTTGGAAAAATGACCGAAAGGCTTCGTTTTCTGTATAAATTAAGCAACGAAAAACCAACTGTGCTATTCAACCGAATTTATACCCAGTTAAAATCCATAGCGTTGCGTCACCGTGTGCCGGCTTTGCTTTTGGCTCTGCTCGTGGTTTTAAAAATGCTACTGCTTTTTTCGTTGGTTTTTGGAAAAAGCGATTCACCAATCATCTCCGAAAACCTGGCAATTTCCGATTCGCATTATATTTTTGGCATCGATATTTCGCATTATAATGGCGAGATAGATTGGGAGCAGGTGAGCACATCGCACCATCGCATCGAATTTGTTTTTATCAGAGCCACTATGGGTACCAATGGCCTTGACAAGCATTTTGCGAGAAATTGGGTTTATTCAAAACACCATAATTTTATCCGCGGAGCCTATCATTATTACCGGCCCAACGAAGATTGGCAGAAGCAGTTCAGGAATTATACATCCATTGTAAAGATTGATTCGGGCGATTTTGTCCCCATTCTCGATGTGGAAAAATCCAGCCTGCATGGCCGCAAATTTCTTCGCGAAGGGGTTCTTAACTGGCTCAAAATGGCTGAGCAAACCTATGGGGTAAAACCAATGATTTATACCGGTCTCACATTCTATAATCTTCATTTGAAAGGATATGTTGACGAATATCCGCTGTGGATTGCGGCTTATTCGGGCAAGCATAAGGTGGAGGACGTTGATTGGACTTTTCATCAGTTCACCGAGAAAGTGAGAATTAAGGGAGTGAAATCTACTGTGGATGGCAACAACTTTAATGGTGATTTGGAAGCCCTTAGAAAAATGTGTAAATAGTTTATAAAGAATAGTTAATATAGTTTTACTCGTCTTCGTGAAGCGGGAAGCTAAAGTAAAATTCAGTTCCTTGGTTCAGTTCCGATACTATCCAGATTTTTCCGCCAAGCATTTCCACATACGATTTTACAATAGAAAGCCCAAGCCCTGTACCGCCATAGAGTTTCTCGGTATTATCACTGGCTTGTTTAAAGCGCTCAAAAATCTCATCTTTCTTCTCTGCTTCAACCCCAATTCCGCTGTCGCGTACCATAAAAACAACATCAGACTCTTTAAGCTCAAAACCAAATTCAACAAATCCCTCCGATGTGAATTTAATGGCATTGCTTATTAAATTGATAAATATCTGTCGCACTCGGGTTTCGTCGGTTTGGAGGATAAGTGTTTCCTGTGGAATCAGAATCCGAAATTCGAAATTCGATTTGTCTTTATTGATGATTTGGGTATCGAACAAATCGAAGATATCCATGAGAAGGACACTTATATCGGTGGCAATTTTAATTATTTTAATTTCCCCGGCTTCTATTTTCGATATGTCAATGATATTGTTGATAAGGTGCAGCAAGTGATTCCCGCTTTTTATAATAATGCCGGTGTACTTTTTGCGGTCTTCAAAAGATAGTTCTTCATCGCTGAGAAATGAAGAAAACCCGATTATGGCATTCATAGGCGTGCGGATTTCGTGACTCATATTGGCTAAAAATGTGGTTTTTAACCTATCACTATCTTCAGCTTTGGCTACTGCAAACCGTAGGTCTTCATTCAAATTATCATTTTCCAGAATGAGACTCTTCAGCTTTGCATTCTGTTTAACCAATGCCTTTTCCGAATTCACCCGATCGGTAATATCAATGGCGGTGGTATAGTTCAGTAGTTTGTCATGTATTTTGAGCAATTCGGCCGACAGTAGCACTTGGATAATTTTACCCGATTTTGATGGGAGAACGGTTTCAATATTTCTAACAAAGCCATTTTTTACCAGTTCCTGAATCGTTTTTATTCTAAACTCGCTGTCCAATTTAAAAATTTCGGAGGCAGTATGCCCAATGACTTCTTCGCGGGTATAGCCAATTTTTTCGATAAAAGCATCGTTCACTTCAATGTATTTACCGGTTTCAACATCGCTCAATCCGGCTATTGCGGGATTATTTCTAAAGGCGGCGGCAAATTTTTCCTCCGAAAATTTGAGTTCAGAAAGGTCTCTGCTCACGCCAAACAACACATCATGTTCATTCCAACGACATTTAAAGAAACGTGTCTCCACGCTAATTTCATCCCCCGATTTGGTAATAAGTGGTATGAGGCAGTTGGTTCGTTTACCATCGAGTATCTCTCCTGCTATTTGCTGTGCTTCAATTCGTCGCCCAAGAGGGTGAACCATATGGATCGACTGGCCAATTAGTTCGCCATGATTATAACACAATCGTTTATACACCGTTGGGTTCACTTCCATAATATTGCCTTGCAAGTCCAATACCCACAGAAAATCAATGCTTGAATTGAAGAAATTTTTCAAATTCTCATCACTTACCCGAAGCTTTTTCTTGACGGTTTCTTTTTCGGTTACATCCCTAACAATTTCAACAATAGCTTCGATACTGCCATTTTGTGGATTCATCATGGGATAAGCAGTCAATTCTATATATTTGAGTTCGCCCAAAATTTCTGTTTTCAGGAGTTCCTGTTCCACATTCCCTGTTTGAGTACATTTTACTGCGGGACAATTTCTACAGGGAATTGAATCTTTAAAGAATACTTGATAACATTTATTACCTTCCACAGGTTTTGTCTCCTGATGAAATTGTTGCATGATACTGTTGGATTTCAGTATGGTGAGGTCGGGCGATAGTATATTGATTCCATCTTGAATACTCTCTAAAATCAGATTATAAAATTTATTGGCTTCGGTGGCTATCTGATGCTGAGTTTCCAATTGCAACTGTGCTTTTCTATTGTTGATGGCCATGCCAATCATATTGGCAAAAGTCGCCAGTGTAGTACTGTTTTTAAGCTTCCCATTCTTGTTGAACAAGAGTATTAAATCGCCGAGCGTTTTTCCTTTATCCGATATTTCCTGAATATAAATAGGCCCGAGATTGAAAGTACGGGATATGAGGTTGCAAATAAAACCTGGAATTTTATCATCGGCCAATGCTTTTAAGTTATCTAATTTTATTGCCTTCCCGCCCTTTATTTCAAAAACTCTTCTGTCAGAAATTTCCCAGGTTTGATCCTTAATCTTAAAGCCAATCATTTTTGTGGCTGCTGTCCAATCACGGCTAATCCCACTAAGAGCCTTGTTGGTAAAGGTTTTGCCGTCGGCGGAATAAAGATTAAATACTCCATAGGACGCTCCGGTGAGCCGGCACACAAAATCAGTTATTTCATCGTAGGGTAAATCCTTGCTTTCGAGCTCAAAGAACATTTTGCTGATATTGAAAAGCTCATCGCTCATTTCGCGGTTAAACTTGACAGATTCTGTTATATCTTTAATGAAGGTGTAAAAATATCCCACACTATCGGATAAAGCCTCAATTTCGTACCATCTGCCAAGGGCTGTTGAAAACTGTTCAAAAGTTTTTTGCCCCTTATTTCGGGCTATTTCTCCATAAACCCCAATCCAGTCGAAGGGATCATTTTTAATATTGGGAAGAATTTCGGTTACTTTTTTATTGATAATCTTGTCAATTTCCAGACCTGTGTATTTCTGAAAACTTTGGTTTGCCTCCAAAAAAACATAATCTACCGGATTTCCCTCAGAATCGGTAATTATTTGATGATAGGCATAGGCAATGGTTGTGCTGTTTAATATGGGGTTCAATTTGCTTTTTTCCATAATATTTTATTATGTCCTACACATGGTTATATAGGCTGATAATGAGGCATAAAAGTAGTAAAAATGTTAATAATTATGAAAATATTTCGAAAGTTTAATAATTTTTTCACCCACTGCCCATTTTGCTTTGATTCCAAAAAAAAAGCCGGATGAACCGGCCTTTTAATTTTTCTAATTATTCCTGGGGCTTCAAATGCTTCAGAAAGAAGTTGGTAATCTTTTTGTAAATATGGAACGATGTGTTCTTGCCAGTATAGATTCCGTGGTTGCTATTGGGGTAAGCCATGGTTTCGAATTCCTTGTCGGCTGCTACCAATGCGGTAATCAAATCGTAGGCATTATGCGGATGCACATTGTCGTCGGCCATGCCATGAATGAGCAGATAATTACCTTTTAACTTATCCACATGATTTATTGGCGAATTGTCGTCGTAACCCGAAGCGTTATCCTGTGGCTTTGTCATGTAGCGCTCGGTGTAGATATTGTCGTAATAGCGCCAGTTGGTAACGGGTGCCACAGCCACTCCTGTATTGAAATGGTCGGCTCCCTTGGTCATACAAAGCGTAGACATAAAACCGCCATAGCTCCAGCCAAAAATTCCTATTTTTCCCTTTTCCACATAGGGCAGCGACTCGAAATATTTGGCGGCTTCTATCTGGTCAATGGTCTCGTGTTTACCCAATTCCTTGTAAGTCACTTTCCTGAATTCTTCGCCTTTAAAGCCTGTTCCACGGTTATCTACGCTCACCACAATAATGTCGTTTTGAGCAAACAGCTGATACCAGCCATCTCTATAACCCCAACTGTTTTGAACTGTTTGTGAGCCTGGGCCGCCATAAATGGTGAACAACACGCCGTATTTTTTGGTGGTATCGAAATTGGGGGGCAAAATCTGCCAGCAACTCAGCTTCACGCCTTCGGTGGTGGTGATGTCGAAGAAGGTTTTGTCCTGATAGTGATAGGGAGCCATTTTTTTAATAAATTCTGCATTGTCTTCCATCACCTTAATGGTTTGGCCTTCGATGGTTTTTAAGGTATAAACCGGTGGGGTGTTGGCGTCGCTCCAGCTGCTGCTATAAAATTCATAATTGGAGCTGAATTGCACATTATTCCAACCCGCTTTTACTTCAATTGGATATTCTTTTCCTTTTAAACTTACCCCAAATATTTCGCGATTATAGGGAGCCGATTTGGCTGTGCGATAATACACAATCTGGTTTTTGTCGTCGTAGCCCACAATTTTTTCCACATCCCAATTCCCCTGAGTCAGCTGTTTGGCAATGATTCCATCCATATTGAAATGATAAATATGATTGAATCCATCCAGTTCGGCGGTAAAAAGAAATCCGCTGTTTTTTCCATGTTTATCGGCCATAAAACTGAGGTCATCGGTAATTTCAATAAAGTATTTATTGGTTTGCGAGTAAATGGTTTTGGTTTCGCCAGTGGCAGGATTGGCCTGAAGAAATTTCAATTCGTTCTGTAGACGGTTCATCCAAAATATCACCAGTTTATCACTTTCATAAGTCCATTTGATTCGTGGAATATAGATGTCGGTTTCCGAACCTGTATTCATGGTTTGGGTGGTTCCGGTGGTTAAATCGTAGGTATGAATGGTCACTAAGCTGTTGTCTTCGCCGGCTTTGGGGTATTTATATTTTTCGTGTCGGGGATATAAATCGCCGTAATAGGTAAGCCAAAACTCTTTCACCTTCGACTCGTCGAACTTGTAAAAAGCTATATAGCGGCCATCGGGCGACCAATAAAAAGCCTGGGTAAAGCTAAATTCTTCTTCATAAACCCAATCGGTGGTTCCGTTGATAATATGCTCATATTCACCATCGTTGGTGATTTGCTTTTCGCTCATATCATCAAGATTGGTAATGAAAAGATTGTTGTCGCGCACAAAAGCAATTTTGGTTCCATCAGGCGAAAAGGTGGCTAATCGTTGCTTGCCATGAGGACTCAAGGCTTTTAATGTCTTGTTAGTCAACGAGTAAATATAGAAATTCGATTTGCTCGAATGTCGGTAAATATCTTCGGTTTCGGTAACAAACAGCAATTTGTCTTCTTCAGGGCTAAACTCAAAAGATTCATATTCAAAAACTGTGGTATCGTTTATCTTTATATCGTTGTTGTTGAGTATGGTTCCTACTTTATCGCCGGTTGCCCAGGCATATTTTTCTATACCATCTGCCCCCGATTTATAATAATGAATCCCATCGTTCAAGGATTGACCGATATAGGCCGATTTTGGGAATAATTTGCGGCTCTTAAATACATCTTCTATAGTCAGAGTGGTTGTTTCCTGTGCCTGAACAGCCAAAACCATCCATAAACTTACCCAAAGGCTAATGATTTTTCTCATAATTTATATTTTGTTTATTGATTAATTCAACGCAATTCTATTTTCTGCGAATAGAGGGTTCGTCAACTATTTCTGCCCAAATTTATAAAACTTCGTTTAGTTGATACAAATGGCAGCATAAAAACTAAAAAAGCCTTCCCGTTTTAGAGGAAGGCTTTAAATCATCTGATTTATTTTATGCGCCCAGGGTGGCTACCATAATGGCTTTGATGGTGTGCAGACGATTTTCTGCTTCATCAAAAACTATGGAGTTTGGGCTTTCGAAAACTTCTTCGGTAACTTCCATGGCTTCGAGACCAAATTTTTGGAAAATCTCTTCGCCCACTTTGGTTTCGCGGTTGTGGAATGCTGGCAGACAGTGCATAAATTTGCAGTTGGGGTTCCCAGTGGCATCCATCATGGCTTTGTTAACCTGATAGGGGGTGAGCAACTCAATACGCTCTTTCCAAACTTCGGCGGGTTCGCCCATGCTAACCCAAACGTCGGTATAAATGAAATCGCAACCTTTAACGCCTTCTTTCACATTGTCGGTAGCGATAATCTCAGCGCCGGTTTCGGCAGCAATTTCGCGGGCTTTGGCCACCAATTCGTCCGAAGGTTGAACGCTTTTTGGAGCCACTGCGCGGAATTTCATTCCCATTTTGGCAGCACCAATCATCAGCGAGTTTCCCATATTGTTGCGGGCATCACCTGCGTAAGCAAATGTGATTTGATTCAGGGGTTTGTCGCTGTGTTCCATCATGGTGAGGAAGTCGGCGAGAATCTGAGTGGGGTGAAATTCGTTGGTGAGGCCATTCCAAACAGGAACTCCGGCATATTTACCAAGCTCTTCCACAATGTCTTGTCCGTATCCGCGGTATTCAATACCGTCGTACATTCTGCCCAAAACCCTGGCGGTATCTTTCATCGATTCTTTATTCCCGATTTGCGAGCCTGAAGGGCCCAAATAGGTAACATTTCCCCCCTGATCGTGAACAGCCACTTCGAAAGCGCAACGGGTGCGGGTAGAAGCTTTCTCGAAAATGAGTGCTATATTTTTACCTTTCATTCTCTGAACTTCGGTTCCTGCATATTTTGCCTTCTTTAAATCCATTGACAAATCCAATAGAAATTTTATCTCTTTGGGAGTGAAATCCAGAAGCTTTAAAAAGTTTCTGTTTCTTAAATTATAAGCCATAATTATTTGTTTTATTGTGAAATAATCGATTTTCTTTCAGGCGGCAAAATTAATTTATTTCGTAGGATAATTTGGGGTTAAAAAAGGCATAAAATAAAAAAACTCTGCTTTTAAGATTAAAAACAGAGTTTTACGGAGATATGTTTTATTATCCCAATATTTCCTTCATTTTTCGTCCGATATCGGCAGGGCTGTCAACCACATAAATTCCGCTGTCGCGCATAATTTCTTTCTTGGCTTCTGCGGTGTCTTCCTTTCCACCAATAATGGCTCCGGCGTGGCCCATAGTGCGGCCTTTAGGGGCTGTGGCTCCGGCAATAAAACCAACCACGGGTTTGGTTCCGTGCTCTTTAATATAGCGGGCAGCTTCGGCTTCCATGCCACCGCCAATTTCGCCTATCATCACAATGCCTTTGGTTTCAGGATCGTTCATAAAAAGCTCAACTGCATCTTTGGTGGTTGTTCCAATTATAGGGTCTCCGCCAATACCAATAGCAGTGGTTTGTCCAAGGCCAACTTTGGTAAGCTGGTCAACGGCTTCGTAGGTCAAGGTACCCGAGCGGCTAACAATACCCACGCTACCTTTTTGATGGATGAAGCCAGGCATAATGCCCACTTTAGCTTCATCGGGGGTAATAATTCCGGGGCAGTTTGGACCGATTAATCTGCAATCTCTTGGCTTTAAGTATTCTTTAACTCTTACCATATCCGATGTGGGAATGCCTTCGGTGATGCAAACAATCACTTTGATTCCGGCATCGGCAGCTTCCATAATGGCATCGGCGGCAAATGCGGGTGGAACAAAAATAATAGATACATTGGCATCTGCCTGATTTACGGCATCGGCAACTGTGTTAAACACAGGCTTTTCGAGGTGTGTTTGTCCACCTTTGCCCGGGGTAACGCCCCCAATAACATTGGTGCCATATTCAATCATTTGGGTGGCATGAAAAGTTCCTTCGCTTCCGGTGAAGCCCTGAACTACAATTTTAGAATCTTTATTAACGAGTATGCTCATTTTATTATTAGGTTTTTTTGTTTTTAGAGGAGGCCAAAGTTAAAGGTTTTTCATCAAATCGTGCTTAAATATTCCCGTTTTTCGGGTTTTGACTTTTCATTTAGAAACATTCAACATTACAAAAGAATTCATGATATTTTCAACCATAGCACCTTAACTTAATTCTTGCGACACTTGAGCAGCGTATGGCTCACGCCCAGCCCATCAATATCTTCGGCTATTTCGAATCCTGCGTTTTTCACCAGGCGAATCATGTCGTCGCTGTGATACATTCGGCTGTTTCCGTTGGCAATGGCAGTAAAATACAGCGAAGTCATGTTCAGACTGTAAGTGCTGGCCACATATTTCTGGCGATCCCAATAGGTTTCGTTTATGTAAAGAATTCCCCCGGGAATCAGGGCAGTGAAAGCTCTCGACAGCAAATGCGAAATTTCTTCTTCCGAGAAACAATCGAGAAACTGACTCATCCAAATGGCATCCACCTGAGGGGGATAAGCGTTCTGCGGATTTAGAAGGTTTATGGGAAATCCATCAATTCTTGCGCTCAATCCGGCTTCTGCAATATTTTTATAGGCCACTTCCAACTGTCCGGGTAAATCGAGAATGGTGATATGAACATCGGCATTATACCGGGCTGCTTTCATGCTGAATTTTCCGGTATTGCCTCCAATATCGAGCAACCGTTTGGGCTTGTCGGCAAAAATCAATGGCATCACCAGCGGAAAAACCAAATCGGAGTAGTAATGGTCAAACTTAAACCAGCTATCCTGAACCTTTGGGGGCAACGAAGCCAATGCTTCATAAACTGTTTTCCACGAGCCAAAAACCTTTAATCCTTCGGGTTTCCCATTTTTAATGGATTCTTCGAGCTCGTAAAACCCGAGATAATTCACATCGTGAACAAAATCCATATTGGCCTCGGTTAATGGGTCGTTGAGAATGAAATAGCCTGTTTTGGTCAGATAGAAACGATTGTCCTTTTGGTAAACCACATTACAACTGATGCCTGCATCGAGCAAAACCTGAACGCCGTAGTGCGAAAGCTTCAGCTCGTTCACGATATCGTCGACCAGAATTCCTGCTTTGCGCGAGTTTTCGACCATTTGCAGAATTCCTAAATTTCTCATTACTCTAACTGCCTGAAAGGCAATGGGCCCAAAAGCTATCTTTTGCGCTTCATACTTGGCGTTTATCGCCGATAATTTGTCAGAACCAAAGTTTCTCATTGAAGTCGGGTTTCAAATAATTTTGATTTATACTTTATTGGAAAAATAAATTTCGGTACCGGATCGTAGCCTTGAGTTCCCCAGGGGTGGCAACGGATTATTCTATTGGCAGCCAGGGCTGTTCCAGTAATAATTCCATGCATCTTGAGTGCTTCTAAGCTGTATTGCGAACAGGTGGGAATATGTCGGCAGCTGGCCGGAAGTAGTGGAGATATGGCATAGCGATACACATGAATAGGCAAGCTTATTCCCTGTACTGCTATTTGATTCCAAACTTCTTTCACAGATTTGTTTTTGGCAAAAGTATAAAAATTAGGGTAAAATTGCTCTTTGGCTTTCTGGACTTCAGGCGAAGGCTGTTTTTTATGCTTCCATCAGATTCAGAGCCTGGTTCCATCGATTGTTATGCCTCACATAAGCAGGTGAGTTCAACATGTCCCTTAACCTTACTTTAACCTTTTTTAACCCAACTTAAACAATTGATAATCTTTGGCAAGATACATTTGCTGAGTAATTTTTTTAATGAATTGGCCCCATAAAAGAGCATGAACGGGCAAAGCAATCCAGATGGTAAATTTCATGCGCTTATCATCTAATTATAACCTAAAATATTGTTTTATGAAAAATGGAATTTTATACAAACTGATGAGTTTACTCTGGGCTCTCGTATTATCTGCATCAATTTCAATGGCTCAGACCTACACGAAAACTGTGAAACAGGAAAAAACCATTATGGTGAAAATGGAAGTTAGCGACGATGGAAAAACCACGCAAGTCGATACCATCATTATGATGAATCCCGCGGATTTAAAAGAAATTGAAAAGATAGTAGAGCTTGAGCTGAAAGAAAACGGAAATCAGATAAAGGTTATTACTTCTATGGCCGATGACAAGGTTTTTGCCATGGAAAAAGAAATGGAATTTGAATGGGAACAGAAGGAAGCTGCTGCTGAAGCTGCCCTTAAAACCATTGAAAATGAGCTTAAAAACTTAAAATTGGATGTCGAAACCATGCAAAGAATGAACGAAGCACTGGAAGTTCTGCACCAATCGACTGAGAAGAAAGTGATTAAAAAAATTGTTATCGATTCGGACCACTTGAACCTCGGTAACGACAGTATGATGGTGAAGGTATTTGTGGATTCTGACATGCATGGCGACTCGGCAAAAAGAATGATTTGGGTGGAAACAACCGTTGATGATGCCGGAAATCATAATATTACAACCCGGGAAGGCAAAGACGGTGAGAAAACTATCATCATGGTCGATTCTGCCGGGAGTGTGAATGGCAGGAATATGGTTTTTGTGGATGGTGGTCAACCCCTGAACAATCATAAAGTGGTCATGATGCATGCTGGAAACAAAGGCAATATGCAGATGCAGATGCTTTTACCTGCCGATAAATCGGATCTTGAAAAAGCCATTGCTGCCGGATTGGAACTCAAACCAGAAAATAAATTCTCCAAATTGGAAATGGATATTAAAATTCAGGGGGATGAAGAACCGGTTATGTATTTATCTACCGACCAATCGGGCAAAATGAAAGCCACCTATTTGAGTGCAGATTTCGGCAAAATAGAAACCATTAAGCTCGACGAGAATAACGGGAAACATTTACTTCCGCTGAAAAAGGATGAGCTAAAAGCGAAAAATGCGAAGTTTATTTTGCTGGAGCAAAACAAGAAAACAGAGCTGCTGAAAATAGAGTAGGAGTCCAAACAGAATCCCCCGGCAAGTGAAGTCGGGGGATTTTTTTTTATATCTTTTTATAGCAATTGGGTAGGAGAATATAGAAGGTAGTACCCGCTTCCTTATTCTTTTTGTACCAGATTTTGCCATCCATGAGTTGAACAATTTTTTGGGCTATGGTAAGTCCCATTCCTATACCATCAAATTTACGGTTATGACCAGTTTCTACCTGCTGAAAATGCTGAAAAACTTTATCGCTGATATTCTCGTCAAGACCAATACCTTCATCTTTAATTTGTACCAGGATTGCTTTGCCATCGGTATGTTCAAGGGTTAACTCTATTTTGCCTTCGCTGCTGAATTTAACTGCGTTGTCCAGAATTGAGGTTACAATGGAAACAAAACTATCGGGCTGAATATAAATAAAATGGTTATACATTTCCGGATTATAATGAACCGCAAATGAAACCCTGGAACGATTGTATTTCTTAGATTGGAATTCATAGCTATTATAAACCCGCCTCAGGAATATGGAAACCGGAAACATTTCCTTCTCGCCTAAATCCTTACTGCTCTGTAACTGGCTAAAGTCCAGAATTCCCGTGAGAATGGTTAAAAGCGACTGACCTTGCCTTTGTATGGCTTTGCTGGCCAATTCAATATCTTCGGGTTCAGGGTTTTTAAGCAAAATGTCGCTAAAGCCCAAAATACCATTCAGCGGAGTTCTGATTTCGTGCGACATGGTTGATAAGAAATTCGATTTCATTTTATCGGTTTCTTTCAGCTTCTCCAAAGCATCTTCCAGGTTTTTTTTCTCTTTGTTTAAAATTGAATAATACCCATCTATCAAAATAGAACCAACTATGGCCATCGCTGTAACGCTGTACATAAAATAATGGCTGTTTAGAAATTTTGCAAACTGGGGTGTATATTCGCCATAGGAAGGCAGTTTTTGAACATAAACCAAATGATAGCTGAAAACCAGCCAGGTGGCCAAAGTGAAGCCAATCAGATATCTTAATTGAAGTTTAAAAATAAATGCTCCAAAAAGAACTAATAAAATTAGACCAATATAATAGTCGTAATAGGCAGGTTCATAGGGTTTTGCATTGAAAATGATAGCGAATATTCCGGCTTGGGCTGCTATAAGAGTGTATAGGGTTGCTAAAGCATAAAACTTTTTAAACCAGCTGAAGAACGAAAAAAAAATGGGCAAAATAAGGCTGGGCAAAACAAAGAAAAATCTCACTTTAATGGCATAATAAAAGCCTTCCGGTGTCATGTATAAGTCAAGAATAGAAAAAGACGAGTATAATATCGCCCCCGCTAAAACTCCAAGTCGGAATGTTTGTGGGTTATTATAGTCTGCGTTAATTCTAATTTTGAATGACATGGGTATAATCATTTGGAGTGTAAAAGTAAGAATAATTCTTTAACAAGATTATTAAAAAATAATTTTTTTCAGTTTGTTAAGAAATACTATTTTCGACAAATAAAAGAACCACCCATGAAAGACTATAAAACATATGTCGATATTAAGGCGGAGCCCGAAGATGTTTTCACCGCGCTTACCAATCCTTTCACCATTGAACTTTGGTCGGGCGAACCCGCCGAAATGAGCTTAGAAGAAGGTTCGGAATTTATGCTATGGGGAGGCGATATCACCGGTAAAAACATCGAAATCGTATTCAACGAAAAAATTGTGCAGCAATGGTATTTCGAAGACGATACCGCAGAGACTCCACCGAGCATTGTTACCATGAAAATCTGGCCTAAAAAAGGTTTTACAAGTGTCGAACTGAAGCATACCAATATTCCCGACGAAGCCTGGGAAAATATTGTGGATGGTTGGAACAACGCCTACCTGGGAGCTTTGAAAGCATTATTGGAAATATAAATGGGCGACAATCAATACGATATCATAGTTGTTGGGAGTGGATTGGGTGGATTGGTGTCCGGTGCTTTGCTGGCTAAGGAAGGTTTTCGGGTTCTGATTCTGGAACGCGGTAAGAAAATTGGCGGGTTGCTTCACAACTTTAAACGCGAACAGTCGGTTTTTAATACCGGAATGAATTATATAGGTGCCTTGGAGAAACAGGGGTTTCTGTGGCAATACTTTGAATATCTGGGAATTATGGATCAGTTGGAACTCAAGCAGCTCGATTTGAATTCGTTCGAAGAAATATCATTTCAGCACGACAATCAGGTTTATCATTTTGCACAGGGCAAAGAGAATTTCGAAAATCAACTGAGCTCAAAATTTCACCACCATCGAAATGAAATTCTGATCTATACCCGCAAAATCTGGGATGTAAGCAACAAGTTTCCACTGCTTTTTCTTCAAAATTACGATTCCATAGAAAAAGGCCAGGATTATATGAATGGGGGTGCAGCTGAGTTTATCCAATCTGCAACTTCAAATCCAAAACTTGCGGCGGTACTTGGGGCAACCAATTCGCTGTATGGGGGAGTTAGAAACATGTCGCCACTCTATGTTCACTCCTTAGTGAACAGACAGTTTATTGAGAGCGCATGGCGGTTTGTGAATGGGAGCCAACAATTGGCCGATGCCTTTGGCAGAAAAATCGAGACGGCAGGCGGAATACTTCTCAACCGAAGCGAAGTGGTTGAAATTAATACACAGAATCTTAAAAATAGCTATGTTACGGTTGGGAGCGGAGAGCGGTTTTATGCCAAAAACATTATTTCCAACATCCATCCTTCCAAAACGCTCCAAATGCTTGTGGACGCCAGAGTAAAACCTGTTTACCGCAAACGCATTCTCAATCTGCCCAATACCACCAGTTTTTTCGGCTTGTTTATAGTCTTTAAACCCCAAAGCTTTCCCTATCTCAACAGAAACTACTACCATTATACAACAGATGAGGTTTGGTATCAGCCGGATGCCGAAAAAGCCTGGCCCAATCATTTCATGTTTTATACAGGATGCCTGTCGCAGGAGCAGGTTTTTGCAGAAAATGGAACCGTTCTCACTCAAATGAGTTATAAGGAAGTTGAACAATGGGCCGGCACACAAAAAGCCATGCGAGGCGACGATTACGAAGCCTTTAAAACCGCCAAATCCGAAGCCTTGATTGAAGCTTTAAACCAGAAATTTCCCGGAATAAAAAACCAGATTCAGTCCTGGTATGCTGCCACGCCATTATCTTTCGAACATTATACCAATACTCCTGAAGGAACGGCCTATGGTATTTTAAAGGATCATCAGAACCCTTATAAAAGTATCATTCTGCCAAAAACCAAAATTCCAAACCTGTTTTTTACAGGTCAAAATCTCAATATGCATGGTGCCCTGGGAGTTACCATTGGTGCGGTACTTACTTCGGCGGAATTGGTGGGGCTCGATTATTTGGTGAATAAAATAAGAAACAGCATATGATGAAATCGTTTCTCAGAGGACTTAAATATGTAAGCCTTTCATTATTGGCTTTGTTGCCGGCATTTGCCATTTGGTTTATTTTTGCCATCAGAAGCGTTACCCCCGAGGTTTCTTTGCCCGAATACAATTTAGCGGATTATGAAAAAATGAACGACAGTTGTTTTCGTTATCAGGACAGCTGGTTATTGAAGAACGAGTTTGGATTGTGGGAAATGTATATTTCGGGAACTCCCGAAGAGTTGGGAACCAAAAATGGTATTCTCGCTAAGGAACTTATCCGTAAACAGGAAGAAGCATTCGTGTCGCAGATTCGCAAAATGATTCCTTCCGACGATTACCTTAAATTTCTGAAATATGTGATTTCCTTTATGAATCACCGACTTCCGGACTATATTTTGCCCGAATACAAACGCGAGATTTTTGCCCTTTCGAAATATGCATCGCCAGAATTCAATTTTATTGGCAATAATTATACCCGCCAGCTGAATTACCATGCCGCCCACGATATTGGTCATGCCATGCAGAATCTTCATTTGGTGGAATGTACAGCATTTGGTGTAACGCTATCTAAATCAGCTGATTCCAGTCTGTTGTTAGGGCGAAATTTCGATTTTTATGTGGGCGATGAATTTGCGGAGAATAAAATATTGATGTTTGTGAATCCTGCGGAGGGCATTCCTTTTGCTTCGGTTACCTGGGGAGGAATGATAGGCGTGGTTAGCGGTATGAACCTACAAGGTTTTACAGTAACATTAAATTCGGCCAAGTCCGAAATTCCATTTTTTGCAAAAACACCCGTTTCTATCATTGCACGCGAGATGCTTCAATATGCCTCCACCATCCACGAAGCCTACGACATAGCTTGCAGGCGGCCCTCGTTTGTGGCGGAAAGTTTTATGGTATCGTCAACTGAAACGGGCGAAATGGCCATTATAGAAAAAACCCCAGATACCACCATTTTATATCAACCCGGAAACCAAAGCCTCATTCTAACCAACCATTTTCAAAGTGCTGAATTGTTCAACACCAAAATGAATCGGGAAAACAGGAGCGAAAATGTTACCGCCTATCGTTACGAAAGGGTGAGGGAGAAGCTGGACGAGAAACCGGTTTTCGATGTTCCCGATTTTTCAGAAATCCTTCGCGATACCCGCGGAAAAAACAATTTGGATATTGGATTGGGTAACGAAGGCGCTATCAATCAGCTAATTGCACATCATTCCGTCATTTTTAAACCAACACAACGACTCCTTTGGATTTCTACAACACCATTTCAGCTTGGAACTTATCTGGCTTTTTCGCTGGACAGTATCTTCAATAGCAATGAATTTACCCGAGCATCGCGTGCCATCGATTCTTTAAATATTCCAGCCGATACTTCATTTCTTGCAGGACAATATCTTAATTTTCTGTACTTTAAAAAAACCATTTCCGGCAACGGCCAAAACCCTGATTTTTCCCCGGAAGCTTTTATCGCTTCCAACCCCAATTATTTTTATACCTACGAATGGCTCGGTGACTTTTACCATTCAAAAGCAAAATACGATGAATCCATCAGAATGTATCATGCAGCCTTAGGATTATTTGTTCCCAATCAACACGAAATCAGCAGAATAAAAAGTAAGATTTCTCAAATCGAAGAAGTTCGGGAATAGTTTTTTTTGTCCTGGGGCGTAGTCGTAACAGGGTTTTTTATATTCATAGAATGAATGAAAATATTGTCCGGTATTTTGATTTTGCCCAATTTTAGATGGTTTTCTCATTATGAGATAATGCAATCGTTAGATGTACATTTAAAGTATTATAATTCAATGTGTTAAGATTTCTGGCATATTTGTTGACTATGTGGGAACGAAATCAACTCATTATCTTAAGAAAACGGGTTTTAACAAATTGAAATGAAAAAGAGACAGATTGTTGTTATCACATTGCTTGCCCTGGTTATCCTGCTGCCCCTGATATCATGGACGGTTTGGTACTTTAAAGATTCTAAGCCCTTCAATATTCTTATCGTTGATAAAACAGTTCTTTACACCAAAGTGCAGGAGCATGTTTCTCTAAATTGGATTTTAAAGCACGAAAAATATGTGAAACGCAGCAATAAGCAGTTCTACGATCCCCAAACCGATTATTTCGGATTATTTCCCGACGATTTGGGGGGATACTCGATAAAGGATTTTAATCATTATTCCAACGAACAGTTAGATTCCCTGGCCGATGCGCAGGATATGCTGTATTACACCGATTTGTATGGAATGTATGTGGCCGAATGGTACGACGCCTATCCGCATGTGGCACCACCCAACTGGAATTTTCTTCCCCCCACGGAGCGTTCGCGACATATTTATGGTCGTTTAACAGAAAAAGAGCTTCGGGTTCTAAAGCGTATCAAAGACCAGAAAAAATTGATAATCACAGAGTTTAACATCATGGCTTTGCCCACTCACACCAAAGAGCGTCGTGAATTTGAAGAGACTTTTAATATTAAATGGAGTACCTGGGTGGGCAGGTATTTCAGCGTTTTAGACACCAACAAGAAAAACGAGCTTCCCATTTGGCTTAAGCGTAATTATATTCAGCAATATGGCGATTGGCCTTTCACCAAATCGGGCATTGCCTTTGTTCGCAGCGACGATAAAGTGGTGATTCTCGAAAATGAAACCGATCTGCGCTACGAAGTACCCCTGATGAAGGTGGAAAAACCTGAATATTTGAAGAAATACGGGATATTGGCGGAAATGAAATATCCTTTCTGGTTCGAGATTGATTCTATTTATGCGCCCAATGTAGCCATTTCGAGTTATCATGTTTATACCAATCAACGGGGCGATTCGCTGTTGAGGGTCAATAGAATTCCAAAGGTTTTCCCAGCGGTGGTTAAAGCCGAAGGAAATTATCCGTTCTTTTATTTTGCGGGCGATTTTTGCGACAATCCCATTGGGATGAATGGTGTTCAGATGGCTAAAATAGAATGGCTCAGTTCATTCACTTATACAAGCCATGCTCAAGAACGACTCAGCTTTTTCTGGGAGTATTACCAACCCTTAACCACTACCATTATCAACGATTATTACGAAAAGAAAGGAGGACGCCGTGAAAGATAGAGTGATATTTGTGGGCATCGTTTCCGACGATCCGGTTTTTTATACATCATTCGAAATCATGTTTAAACATTACATGAAAAATGCTGTTATTAAGGTATTTAAATCGCTTTCCGAATTAAAATCAACCGTCATAACCGCCAAATTCGACTTATTTCTGGTTGATGATATTGTAGCCGGAGCCGCTATTCTGGAACCCGTTTCCTTCATTCGTCAAAACAGACAGGAGACTTGTACAATTCTGTATTTTGGCGAGGATGTTCACGATATGAAAACCAAATCTTTCCGACGTGGAGTAAACTATTTTTACAGCAAACCTATCGATCCCCGTTTGGTTGTTTATGAAATTGCCACCAATTGGGTTGCCCTCACACAAAACAATTATACCTCTGCACTATGAGAAAAGTAATACTATATCTTTTGTTGGTGGTTTTAGTTGCTGGTGCCAAAATGGCTCAGGCACAGGCCGCTTCCGATTCGCTTTTGAATCTGGCACTTCAACAGGCTCAAAACAGGGATTATGAAAATGCCATAAAATCGCTCAATATTCTGTTGGATGAGTGGAGTGTCCAATACCAACAAAAGGAATTTGAACGAATCAGCGACTCCATTTTATCGTTGGCAAAAATAGAATCCGATAAGAAAAACTACATGGAAGCCATTCAACAAGTCAACAAAGTGTTGAAAATGTGGGATTTGCGTCAGGTTCCGGTAACCACAGTCAATACAGATTCTATATTTCAGGTGGCCATAGATTTGGCCAAAGAGAAAAAATACGACAAGTCAATCGAAACCGCCAAAACGGTTCTGGGTCATCACCCGGACAGGGTAGATGTGTTGGTTTTTATTGCCAACGATTTTGCCTGGAATTCCGAGTTTGACTCCGCCAAAGTGTATATTAATAAGGCATATAAGAAAGACCCTAAAAATCAGGAGCTATACGATTCGTGGCTCAATATTTTGCTGTGGAACGCAGAATATGAAGAAGTAATCCGTAAAGCCGATTTGGCCGAGGATCATAAATATACCAATAAGGACAATCTCACCCTGAAACGATTGTATGCTTATAACAACCTGGATCGCTACGACAGTGCTGCAGCCTTGTTCGACAACGGAAAAAATCAAAAGCTTTTGGATTCTGCAGCCATCAATAGTTTATACGAGGATGTGCTCATTAAAAGCAAGAAAAATATTGTAAGCGGATATTATACAGTCGATTTCTTTCAGGGCAATGATCCCACACCTCACCATTTGGCCTATGTGGATTATGGAACGAAAATTAACCGCAATACACTGATATTCAGATTAAATTACGCCAACAGATATAATTTGAACGGTGCGCTCATCGAAGCAGATTATTATCATTTACTTTCTGGCAAGCGCTACTTCTATTTTAACTATGGATTTGCAGTTACCAAAGACCTTTTCCCCCGACATAGGGCAGGAATTGAATACTATTTTCCCTTACCCAATAAATTCGAAGGATCCATTGGAGCCCGCTATATCTATTTTACCAATACGGGGGTTTTTATTTTAACCGGACATTTGGCCAAATCGATAGATAAAAAATGGTTTGCATTGCGGCCTTTTATTTCGTTCGAACAAAGCGGAAACTATATCAGCCTTATTGGACAGGCCCGCCTCATTGGTCATAATCCCTTTGTTTATTGGGGAGTTGAACTGGCCTATGGCAATTCGCCCGACGACCGTTATTTTCTCGATCCCGCCGGAACCTATTTCAATTTGAATGCTTATAGAATCAAATTTGAAAAAAGTGTGATGATAACAAAAACCGATGATTTAAAATTTGCTCTGGGGTTTGCCTACGAAGAATATCAAAAAGATTTGTTCCGTCAGCGTTATACCTTGGAAATCACCTATAAACTACGGTTCTGATGAGCATCTTTGTGTCAAATAAAATAATATCCTGCCCGATGTGGTTTTACACATCAGGTGTTTTTCACTTTAAAATTATGATGAAATGAAAGCATATATATTTGGGAATATCAAATACTTGTTCAGGATAGTCCTGATTCTGATTTTGGTTGCGTTTCTGGCTATTTTCACTTATTTGTTCTTTATCCCCGATCAGGTTTTTTATGGTCAGATGTACATTAACCCCATTTATTTCTATTTCGAATTTATGCCGGTGTATATTTATATACTTATGTATTTCACCATTTTATCGGCTATTAGTGGATTTATTTTCCTGATTAGCAGCATCTATTATATCAAACACAAAGAGAAAAGTGAATTAAGAGAATACAAACTTCAGAGAATTTTCTCCGAAAAACTCATCAACTATTTATATCTCGATTATTTCGAAACAGGAGAAAATCACGAACAATATATTCGTTATTTCAGAAAAAATGTCAGGGGGAATTTGGCCAAAGGGGTCTTCTTCAACGCCATTGCCAGATCGCAATATTTGCTTTCGGAGGATTTCAGAAAAAAATTGTTTGAATTATTACGACAAACCGACCTTTTAAAGGTGATTGAATACTATTTGTACTCTCACAACACTGCCAACAGAATTATTGCACTTAAAGTGATTTCGTTTATGGGAATTTCCAACTACGATAAGCGGATTATGAAATATACCCGCAGCAGCAATTTTGCCTTAAGAAACGAAGCCATGCTGGCTTGGGTGCGTTTGTCGGAAACCAATAACCTGGAGTTTCTGTTTGGTCAGAAAAAGCATCTTTCTACCTTAGCCATCAATTCCATGCTCAACGCTATCGACAGAAACTTAAAGGCTGACAATATTGATTATGACAAACTGATAAATGACCCGTCGAGCCGGGTGAATGTTGCAGGAGCCATGCTTCTTCGCGGGAAAAGTAATCCCCGGCAAAAAGAAATTATCAAATCGGCATTGGATGTTGATGATGATATTCTGCGCGAAGTGGCCTGGGAAACCTATACCAGCTCTCAGCATACTCCTGCCGATGTGGAATATCTAATCAACAGGTTCCCAACGGAATCGTCCGAAAACAAGCAAAATATTTTAAGAGCCATTCAATCCGTTGAAATGTCTTCAAACATCCTGTCGTTCATCGATCAGGTGATTCTGAAAGAAAGTATTTTACTTAAAATTATAGCATTAAAAATGCTGTTCGACCACAATTTGACTCTTTTCTTCAATTATCAGAAGATGGACGATGCCCGTATTGCATTGGCTTGCAGTGAAGTAACAGATTTTAACATTAGTTGATGATTATGGTACTATTATTTACATTTTTCGAGTTTTTTAATAACTTCTTTCTCGTTTATGCGGTTATCCTGTTTGTAATCTATTTATTTGTGGCCTTTTTATCCACACTGGAGCTCACCCGCTATTATAATAAGAATAAATACTTCGATTACCGAAGCATCCTGGGTTACAAAAAACTTCCGAGTATCTCGATTATTGCTCCCGCTTTCAACGAAGAAGAAAGTATTATCGAAAACATCCGAAGCCTCTTGTCCATCTATTATCCCAAAATCAATGTAATTGTTGTAAACGATGGGAGTACAGACAGTGGTTTAAGCAAGGTTATCGATTTTTATGGAATGATAAAAGTCAATATGTATATTGATGATGAGATAAAAACTGCAAAAATCAGGGGGATTTACCGCTCCATTCATAGTGAATATGCCAACCTAATTCTGGTGGATAAAGAAAACGGGGGAAAAGCCGATGCCTTGAATGCCGGAGTTATGGTGTCGCGTAGCGAATTATTTGTGGCAGTAGATGTGGACAGTATTATTGAACCCGATGCCATTCTTCGCCTTGTAAAACCATTTCTGGAGGAAGAAGGCTCACGAAAAGTGATTTCTTCGGGGGGAGTTATTCGTGTTGCCAACGACTGCGATATTAAAGATGGTCGTATTGAGCGGGTTAGATTCCCCAAAAAACATATTGTCCGATTTCAGGTTTTGGAATATTTCCGTGCCTTTACCCTGGGGCGTATGGCCTGGAGTAAAATTGACGGATTACTGATTATTTCTGGGGCTTTTGGAATGTTCGATCGTCAATTGGTTAAGGAAGTAGGAGGGTACGATACCACCACCGTGGGCGAAGATTTGGAAATTGTGGTTCGTATGCGAAGATATATGCGTGATGTGCGCAAGCAAAAATATCAGGTGGCTTTTATCCCCGATCCGCTTTGCTGGACCGAAGTTCCTTCCGATTTAAAAGTGCTCTCGCGTCAGCGCAACCGCTGGACCCGGGGAGCAATAGATACCATTCTAAAACATCGGGGTATGTTTTTTAACCCCAAATATGGCAGAATCGGGCTTCTCAGTTTTCCGTACTGGGTATTTTTCGAATGGCTTGCGCCACTTGTAGAACTCATCGGTCTGGTTTACTTTTTCATTATTCTGATTCTCGGCAGAGCCAACCTCGACACCTTCCTCATTCTCTCGATGTTTGTGTTGTCATTTGCTTTTGCCTTCTCCATGCTCGGCGTCCTATTCGAGGCTTTAATGTTCAATAAATACAAGGGCTATAAATACTTATTTCAGGTGACGCTTTATTCCGTTATCGAAATTGTAGTTTTTCATCCCATAAATCTCTGGTTCGCCCTGAGAGGGAATTATAGCTTCTTTGTCAGGGATACCCAGAAATGGGGTATTATGACCCGAACAGCTTTTGGTGCGAAAGCTTAGATTTTTTTATTAATTTTGGCTCATCCATAAATTTATTATTTGAGATGAATACAAATGAAAATCAAAACAGTTGGGACGAAGCCTTTGCCCTCGATATTCCTTCGGTTGATAAAATATTTATCGTTATTTTCGATATCTACGACCAGCTGCGAAATATCAGGAAAAAGAAGAACCCTTTTTCCGACGATGAGCTTCAAAATATTTTAAAAAGATTGGAGAGCTATCTGGTTAAAAGCTCTCAAATAGAACAGGAGCACGTAAAATCAATCGATTTTGAAGATACCGATTTATATATTTCCAATTTCCAGAAATTGATTTCCCGGGTCGACGATTTTATTATTGACTACAGCAGCAACAACCCTGTGATTCTTCAAGAGCTCATCGACTATCTTAAAAAATGGCTTTTTGCACAGCTCATGCAAGCCCGTAAAATTTATTTGTAAAGCACTGCTTCAAGCTTTGATGATTAAAATTAATATTTCAATCCAGGTATTAAACATTAAAAACAGTACTTTTATATTTGATTAGTCCCTTACTGTGGATTCAAAAGTGATAGACTGTTATAATAATAATAAAAATATATTGATATGAAAATCAGATACTTGATTTTGTTAGGATTGGTTTTGTTTTTTTCTGTAACGGGCAATGCTCAATCATTTGGAGAGGTTCGTTATCCCTTTTCTACCAATACGCAACAATTAACTGTGTGGAATGGTACCGAATACCTGCCATTTTTTATTAAAGGTGTAAACCTGGGCATTGCTGTTCCCGGCACTTATCCGGGCGAACTTGATGTGTCCAGAGCCCAGTATGTTCGCTGGTTTGGGCAGATAAAAGACGCAGGTTTCAACGTTATCAGGCTTTATACGTTGCATTATCCCCATTTTTACGAAGCGCTCGATTCGTTCAATCTGGCCAACCCCACCAATCCCCTGTTTTTTATGCAGGGCGTATGGCTCAATGAGGAGGTCGATTTTTATAATCAGGATTTGTATATGCTCAACGACCAGTTTAATCTCGAAATAACCGATAACATCGACTGTGTGCATGGAAACATTGTAATTCCTCCCCGATATGGCAAAGCCTTTGGCGATTTTCATACCGATGTATCGCAGTGGTGCATGGCCTATATGATTGGCCGTGAAGTAGATCCGTTCGAAATTATTACCACCAACGACAGCCATCCGGAAGTTTCCAGTTTCTATGGCAATCATTTTGCCATTGAAAATGCCTCGGCATCCGAAGCCTGGTATACCGAAAAACTAAACAGGACTGTTCAATACGAACACCAGAATTACAACACTCAAAGACCCGTGAGTATGTCGAGCTGGCCTACTTTAGATCCCATGCGTCATCCCGATGAGATTTTCCCCGATGAAGACACTACCTTTGTCGATATGACGAAAATTCAATTTGTTTCTGCGCCGGCGGGTTTCTTTATAAGCTATCATGCCTATCCCTATTACCCCGATTTTGTGAGCTGGGAAGAACAATACCTTTACTATTACGATAACTATGGCTCAAATAGTTATCTGGGATATTTAACCGATTTAAAAAGCCACTACCAAAATCTTCCTTTGATAATTGCAGAATTTGGAGTTCCATCGAGTTGGGGTGTAGCTCATTATGCTTCATCGGGCATGAACCACGGAGGGTTCGACGAGCATGGTCAGGGCGAAACGAATATACGACTGCTAAAATCCATTGAGGAAGCCAACTGTGGCGGTGGAATTCAGTTTGCCTGGATGGATGAGTGGTTTAAACGTACCTGGGTAACCGACCATATTGATTTTCCGGCTGCTCGCAGAATCCTTTGGCAAAATGTTACCGCAGCTGAGCAAAATTTTGGATTAATTTCCTTCGAAAAAGAAAGTGTGCTCCAACGAATTGGTAATTTTGGAAGTAATCAGCGAATTCAAAGCATTGATGCCGGTTCAAACTATAAATTTTTTGAGCTGGATATAGACCTTGAACAACCCCTCGATATTACAGATGTTATGTGGGTTGCCCTCGATACCTATTTTGCCGATCTTGGGGAATCCATTCTGCCAAATGGCTACGAATTACCTTATCGGTCCGAATTTGCTCTCGAAATAAGAAATTACTCTGCAACGTTGTATGTAACAGAAGCTTATGATTTATTTGGTATCTTTCACGGAATTTCAAGTCCTGCGCAAAAATATCGCTCCACTGTAACTGACGGTGCTCCATGGGAAGTGGTTCGCTGGAAAAACAACGAAACCCATTCATCGGTTCAATACATTGGTGCTTTGCAGCTAAATCACGGATCTGAAGCAGAAAGTTCCATGGATGCGGTGACCATTTACGACGACCATATCACCGTTCGTTTGCCCTGGACATTAATGAATTTCATTTCACCCAGCGATTTAAAAGTATTTCACGACGATCGCGATACATGGCCCACCGAAGAAATGGAAACCGATGGAATAGCCGTTACTGTTCAGTATAAGGACCAGATTTACGCTTCCAGCTCGCGATATATTTGGGAACCCTGGGATGTTTATGGAGTTCGTCTTGATCCCGATCTCAACGAAAATTTAAAGACATCCTATTGGGTGATGAAAGACCGTTTGCCCGAATTTAACACCAAAGCTGTTGCCTTTATTGACAGTTTATACATGGAAGGCCCCGATTTTCCAATAAGTATCTCCGAATCAGAAGGAGTGATGCGTAACGATTTTGATATGGACGGCGATTTCCTGATGACATTAATGATTGAACCCCCATTGCATGGAAGCCTGAATTTGAACCTCGATGGATCATTCTCGTATATGCCCAATACCGGATTCAACGGAATCGATTATTTTATCTATTGCCTTTTCGATGGATATAGCCTGAGCGAACAAAATAAAGTGGTGCTCGAAGTGAGTGGAAACGCCAGTTCTATCGAAGAAATGGGAAATTCGCCCGACAAGCAGGTTCATTTGTTTCCCAATCCTGCCAGCGATTATATGGAAATACAATCCCTTGCAACCATTCAGCAAATTACCTTATTCGATATGAGTGGTAAAAAAATCAGATCATTTTCCATGAATTCGGGAAAAAACAGGGTTGATGTTTCCGATCTGGCTGCGGGCGAGTATATCATTGTTTTTCAGCTCCCCCGGAAATTGGTATCGCAGAAATTCAGCGTGACCCGTTAAGGATTCTTTCCCCCTTTTCAGGAGATACTGATTTATATTTTCTCATATTAGAGGCAGCTTGCATAGAGTGGTTTGCCCAAGAATTGGGCTTAGCGGGTTCGGAAATAAAGCCAATGACGATGGTTTCTTTAGGCTATGATAATTATTGAAGAGGTTTAATTAATTGATTATTAAATAATTAATTATTAATACCTTCTTTTTTACAGCATTTGCTTTTCCTGTGGTTTTGTTTATTTTTGTTTCCCAACAAATTCAAACCATAAGAACCGATTTTTACAGATTTCTTACTCAGAATTAACCAACCAATTGTTACTAATATAAAAATAAACATATGAGTTTTAGAATAATTGTTTTAGCCAAGCAGGTTCCCGACACACGAAATGTGGGTAAGGATGCCATGAAGGCCGATGGAACAGTGAACAGGGCAGCGCTGCCGGCTATTTTTAACCCGGAAGATTTAAATGCACTTGAATTTGCACTAAAAGTGAAAGACCGAATCCTAGGTGCCGAAGTAATCGTGGTTACCATGGGGCCTTTCAGAGCTGCAGAAATTATACGAGAGGCCATGTACAGGGGTGCCGACAGGGGTTATTTGCTCACCGACCGTAAATTTGCCGGAAGTGATACCTTAGCCACATCCTACGCTATTTCTTTGGCAGTAAAAAAACTGGTTCCTTTTCATTTATTGGTAGCTGGACGTCAGGCCATAGATGGAGATACCGCACAAGTTGGCCCCCAAACCGCAGAAAAACTTGGCATTCCTCAGGTTGCCTATGCCGAGGAGCTCATTGCCGTTGATGAAGAAAAGATTACCATCAAGCGCAGAATTGAACGTGGTGTTGAAACAGTGGAAGCAGGTTACCCTCTGGCTGTTACCGTTCACGGGTCGGCCGATCCATGTCGTCCGCGTCACGCCAAAAAACTCATGACTTTCAAACATGCCAAAACAGTTACCGAACTGCAAAACGAAACTAAAGACTATACCGATTTATACAGTGCCCGTCCCTATTTAAAAATAGATGAATGGTCGGTGGAAGACATAGGAGCCAACGAAGAGTTTTTAGGCCTTTCGGGTTCGCCAACTAAGGTTAAAGCCATTGAAAACGTTGTGTTTCAGGCTAAAGAATCGAAAGTGCTCACCAGCTCCGACGACGATGTAGAAGGGTTAATTGTAGAGTTATTAGAAGGCCACATCATTGGCTAAACCATTAAATCAGAAAAAATGAACAACGTTTTTGTATATTGTGAACTCACAGAAGAAAAATTAGTGGCCGATGTGAGTCAGGAATTGCTCACCAAAGGACGCTCTTTAGCCACCGAACTCGGCGTTAAATTGGAAGCCCTGGTTATTGGACATCAAATCAGCGGAATAGAAAAAGATATATTTCCCTACGGAGTCGATTTGGTTCATATGGCCGATAGTGAACATTTGTGGCCATTCACCAGTGGTGCTCATGCCAAAGTACTCATCAGCATGCTGAAACAAAGGCAACCACAAATTGCCATCTTTGGAGCTACCTCCAACGGTCGCGATGTGGGACCACGCGTGGCTTCGGCTCTTAAATGCGGATTAACAGCAGATTGCACAAGCCTGGTGATTGGAAATCATGAAGATAAAAAAGCCAATAAAGTGTACGAAAATCTGCTTTATCAGATTCGTCCGGCTTTTGGGGGAAATATCATCGCTACCATCATTAACCCCGAAACCAAACCACAGATTGCCACCGTGCGCGAAGGAGTTATGAAAAAGGAAATTCTCGACACCGAATATCAAGGCGAAGTCCAAAAATTCGATGTCGAAGGCCTTTTCGACGAAATAGACCTGGCCGTTAAAATCATTGAACGTCACATAGAACCCCCAAAAGTGAATATTAAAGGGGCACAGATTATTGTAGCCGGAGGTTATGGCGTGGGAAGTGATGAGAATTTTAAACTGCTCTTTGAGCTGGCCGATGTGCTGGGCGGAGAAGTTGGAGCATCGAGAGCTGCAGTTGACTCGGGCTTTGCACCGCATGAGCGTCAGATTGGGCAAACTGGCATCACTGTGCGCCCCAAGCTTTATATAGCTTGTGGAATTTCGGGAGCTGTGCAACACAGGGCTGGTATGGACGAATCGTCGCAGATTATTTCCATCAACACCGACCCCAAAGCACCAATCAACAATATTGCCGATTATGCCATTATTGGCAGGGTAGAGGATGTGCTTCCGAAAATGATAAAGTATTACAAGAAAAATTCCAAGTAAAAACACACTGTTCAGACAGGATAAAAAATTATAACGATGGCTAATTTTTATACAGATAATAAAAACCTGAAATTCCATCTCAACAATCCGCTCATGCAAAAATGCGTGGATTTGAAGGAGGATAATTATAAAGACAAGGAGCATTTTGACTATGCCCCCCTTGATTTCGAAGATACCATGGATACTTATGAAAAAACCATGGAAATAGTGGGCGAAATTTGTGGCGATATCATTGCACCCAATGCCGAATCCGTGGATCATGATGGTCCAACCCTCGTCAATAATGAGGTGATATATGCCAAAGGAACTTCCGAAAATTATCAGGCGCTGGTGGATGCCGGTTTAATAGGAATGTCGTTGCCCCGCGAATACGGAGGACTTAACTTTTCTATTGTTCCCTATGTAATGGCTGCTGAAATTGTTTCGAGAGCCGATGCAGGTTTTGCCAATATCTGGGGACTTCAGGACTGTGCCGAAACCATTCACGAGTTTGGTGACGAAGAAATTAAGAAGGAGTTTTTACCCCGTTTCAATCAGGGTGCAACAGCCGCCATGGATTTAACCGAACCCGATGCAGGCTCCGATTTACAGGCTGTTATGCTCAAAGCTACCTTTAATGCCGAAGAAAATCAGTGGTATTTGAATGGTGTGAAAAGGTTTATTACCAATGGCGATGCCGATATTTCGCTGGTGTTGGCCCGTTCGGAAGACGGAAGCACCGATGGCCGCGGATTGAGTTTGTTTGTTTACGACCGAACCGAGCAAAAAGTGGTTGTGCGCCGCATCGAGAATAAAATGGGAATTAAAGGCTCGCCCACCTGTGAGCTTGTATTTAAAAACGCTCCCGCCAAATTGGTTGGAAGCCGCAGAATGGGGTTGATAAAATATGTGATGTCGCTCATGAATTCTGCCCGTTTGGGCGTGGGCGCCCAATCGGTGGGTATTGCCGAAGCTGCCTGGCGCGAAGCACTGAAATATGCCCGTGAACGTGAGCAGTTTGGTAAGGCCATTATTCAATATCCTGCGGTTTACGAGATGCTTACAAAAATGAAGGTGAAAACTGACGGAATCCGCAGTTTGCTCTACGAAACAGCTCGTTTTGTGGATATCTATAAATCATACAATTTTATAGCCGAAGGCAGAAAACTGACCCCCGAAGAGCGTGACGAGCAAAAATACTACTCTAAAAAAGCCGATTTTTTCACGCCAATGCTCAAATTGTTCAGCAGCGAATATTGCAACGAGATTTCCTACGACTCGCTCCAAATTCATGGGGGAACCGGCTTTATGAAAGATTTCCCTATTGAGCGAATTTACCGCGATGCCCGTATCACCACCATCTACGAAGGAACTTCGCAGTTGCAGGTGGTTGCCGCCATCAGGGGAATTGGTACAGGTGCCTATCTGGAATACATCAGAGAATACGAAAACCTGACCTACAGACCCGAGTTGGCACATATCCGCCGTCAGTTAATCATTATGACAGAGCAATTTGCAAAAGCCGTTCACGCGGTTCAGCGCGACAAGGATAGCGAATTGTGGGATTTTCATGCCCGCCGAATGGTAGAAATGGCAGGGAACATTGTAGTGGGTTATCTGCTCCTATCCGATGCCCAACGCGACCCGGACTACACCAAATCTGCCGAAATATTCACGCTTATGGCCTCAGGTCAAAACGAAGACAGGTTCAAGTTTATCGAGAGCTTCGATATAAAGAACCTGGGTCAATATCAAATATCAACGGAGAATTATAATTTATAAAATCAGGGCCTGTTGTAAATCCAAAGCAACAGGCCTAAATTTTTAGCATATGAATATAGCAATTTTACTGATTTTGGGTTTGGTTATCATAGTGAGTCTGGGGTTTAAACGCGTCATCTATCTGTATTTTATCCGCTTGTTTTACGGTGAGTTTAGCCGAAAATTTGTGAATCATTTTAAGAGCATCACCCATAAAAAGCCGCATCCCTATTGCTTTAAAGATGGTTTTCACTACCATATTCTCGAAATAAGCAAGGCGGTGAATATAGAGAAGCAATATATTTGCGAGACTCCATTGGTTTTTGCCGAACTCGACTTCGATAAGAATTTCAAACAAATTCTGGAAGAAAGAGGTCGCCCCGATTGCTATACCATCAGCGACGACGATGAGTGGGATATATGTGTGGTGGGCTACAAAAGTCGTCAATACCACAGCAACGAGAAAACGCTGCTATATCACTACAACGAAAAATATTTTATGGGGGAATATGTTTTTAGCGATTTGTCTGAAAATACAGCCAGCCTTGTGGTGCAAACCCTTCGCGAACAAATGCATCCAAAAGTAGAATATGCCAAAAATTTCACCATTCACGATTCGCACGGAAACCATGTTTTCTTTACCGATACCGGATTTTTTCTTTCACTAAAATTATTCAATACCAATCATGCTGTGGTAAAAGAAATTCTGAGAATCACCAGCGACAATATCAACAACAACACCGCTCCCCTCAAAGGAATAAACGATATGGATTGTTAGCTGTTTTGTGATTGGCAATGCCTGAATTTGGTATAAAAATAGGTGATTCCAAAAATAAACAAAGCGGCCAAAACCCCCAAAGCAATATTGTAATAGATGGGTGCTGAAAGTGCCATGCGAATAATTACCGTGGCCACTGCAAACGCCGAATTTCTGAATACCACAATATAGGAGAAATTATAACGAAGCGCCACCAGAACCAAGAATATATCGGTGAAAATGAGTATGGTATAAAAGGTTTTAAAAAAATCGAAGGGATGTTCATGGTGCAAATAGAGACTGATATCGTAGAAACCTGATATTAGAAAAACCAAAAACAATCCCAGCCCTGTAAGCTTTTTAAATATAATAAATCGGGTTTGGCTGGCAGGATCTTCGGTGATGGGTAAATGCTTTAATGTTCTATAAATCAATAGAATGATAACGAAAATGACCATGGCACCAAAGGCATCTAACAGCATGCTGATAATGGGGCTATAGTTCTCCCAGTTGATTACCTGATAGAACTCCCCAAACTGTTTAAAGGCATTACGAAGCAGTATGAGGCTCAGGATTTCCAACTGCTTAACAACCGATGCTGTGATGGAATGAGACAGGCTGAAAACTAAGCTCACAATCTCAATCAGAAGTAAAAGGGAGAAGCTGATTTCTATGGAAGTGAAAATATTGGCGGGCAAAAAAGCTTCTATTTCGGGCGAAACCAGATTCAAATATTTGATAAAAGAAAGGAGCAGCGAAACCAGAAACGTGTAAACAAGAATCAGGGCTAAAAATTTTTGTCCCTTTTTGCTCTCCCAGGTTTCGTTCAAGTGGTCAAAGAACCTGATGGTGTTGGTGATGGCTTTCTTCATGTTGTCGGTTTTATTAAATGTCTGAAATGACCTGTTTTTCTGAATTCGGGTGAGTGAAAAACTGTCAACAGGTTCTAATTCAGTTTTTTAAGAGTTGAAACTTTGCATATTTGTTCATCCTGAAGCAAATCGAGAAATTCTTTGGTGGTTGGATCGATCATATATTTCCCTTCCTTTCGCAGTGATTTGGCATTTCTTTTTTTCAAATGACTGTTCAGCGCCTTCAGCTGGATTTCGTTTTCCACATCCACACAATAAATATAAAGGTTGGTGGTATCGCAATGCGTGGCAACAATTTCCCAGTATCCTTCGGGGTTTTTGAAATTGAGCAGGAAAAAATGACCCATCTGTTTCAGAACAGTCTCGTTGTTCAAACTCCCCGCAAACAGCGATGAGCCGTTGAAATTTCCATAGCGGAAATCAGTTTGACCAATGAATAAAGTGTCGTTTTCGGCATCAATCCAATTACCATGGAGAAATTCTGGAAATTCAGTGAGTTGGGGTTGGTTCACGGGCATGGCTTGCCGATAAACCACATTGCTGCACGATATCATCGCTACCGAAACAAGAACAATAATAAGGGAACCTAAAGCTTTCATAATAACAAGATTTACAGACTGTTATTTGGGTTGATGAACAAATATAATTAAAATATTGTTGTTAACAAAGTGAAAACAAAAATATGTTTTTAGACTTCTATTGGTTGTACTTTTGATAAAACACATCACAAATGCGCTATCATTTTATTGCCATTGGCGGGGCAGCCATGCACAATCTGGCCATTGCCCTTCATTTAAAAGGGTTTCATGTAACGGGTTCTGACGATGAAATATTCGATCCAGCTAAGAGCAGGCTTCAAAAATATGGCCTTTTACCCGCAAAAATGGGTTGGCAACCTAACATATTAAACAAAGATATTGATGCCATTATTTTGGGCATGCATGCATGCGGCGACAATCCCGAGCTTCAGAGAGCCAAAGAGCTGGGATTGGTGATATTCTCCTATCCCGAATTTCTTTACGACCAATCGAAGAATAAAACCCGCATTGTGATTGGCGGAAGTCACGGTAAAACCACCATCACAGCCATGATACTCCATTCATTTCAGGAATTGGGCATCGATACCGATTATATGGTGGGCAGTAAGTTAGAAGGTTTTGAAGTGATGGTGAAGCTGAGCAATGCACCTTATATTGTTCTCGAAGGCGATGAATATCTGTCGTCGCCCATGGACAGGCGGCCAAAGTTTCATCTTTATCATCCCCATATTGCACTATTGAGCGGCATTGCCTGGGATCATATAAACGTGTTTCCAACCTTCGAAATATACAAAAACCAGTTTCAGCAGTTTATCGAATTGATTGAACCCGGCGGAAGTCTTATTTACTCTCAGGACGACAGGCATCTGGAAACCTTGGCTCTAAATGCCCGCCACGATATTCAGCAATTCCCCTATCATATTCCGGATTTTCACATCAACGCAAAAGACTATCGTACAGAGGTGGTTTATGATGGAGAAACCTTTCAATTATCGGTTTTTGGCAAACACAATCTCATGAATCTGGAGGGCGCACGTTTGGTTTGTGAGCAAATTGGTATTTCGGGGGGGGCATTTTATGAAGCCATATCGCGATTTAAGGGAGCGAGTAACCGACTGGAAATCGTTGCGAAAACTCAGGCGACGACTATTTTTAAAGACTTTGCCCACAGCCCGTCGAAGCTAAAAGCGACCACCGCAGCTGTGAAAGAGCAATTTGCCGACCGCCGTTTGGTGGCCTGTATGGAGTTGCACACTTTTAGCAGTTTGAACAGTCATTTTTTGGCCGAATATAGCGGAAGTATGAATCGGGCCGATTTGGCCATTGTGTATTTCAATCCGCATACCATAGAGCATAAGCGTTTGGAACCCATCAGCGTGGAGCAGGTGAAAGCAGCCTTTGACCGCCCCGATTTGGTGGTGATGACCGATTCGGCTGCACTCCAGCAACTCTTACTGCAACAGACTTGGGAAAAAGCCAATTTATTGCTCATGAGTTCTGGTAATTTCGATGGTGTTAACTATGGCGATTTGGCAGATAGTTTGCTCAAGAAATAGTCTTTAACCAAATGGTTTGCTGAGAGCTTAATACTCTGCATATCAAGAAAAGAACCGTTTTTTTTAATCTCGATTGAGGAATTGATTTGCATTGCCATAGCTTGCTAAAGATGTTGTTTGCAATTGATATTTTGCGCAAAATACAAATGATGTTGGGCCACGAATCTCCAAAAACCACAGAGATTCACACAAAAACTATTGAAATTAATAATAAAAATATAGAGAGCCCGCTGGATTATTTAATGAAAAATTCTAATTTGCGACATATACGCAATAAATGCCACTCTCCTTTTTGAGTTGAATATATAAACGTGTTATGCCCACCTAAAGGACAGTGAATCGATGAAACAGAACTTTTTAAATTTTAGATTAGATGAGTACTGATACAAAAATTGCAATAATTTCTGCAATTGCGGCAGTGATTTCTGCACTATTTGCGTTTAGAAGTAATAGAATTTGCTAAGAGAGCATTAAAACTATCTGAGAAGCAGTATTTAGACAATAAACCTGATTTTAGTTTATACTATAATGAAGGTTCGAGATTTGTTGTTGGCAAAGATAATTTATCAAATCATTATTACTTTTTCATTTGACAGTAAGTGTCAAGTACTCATTCAACTTCATTAGAAACGTGAAGGCAAATAGACTAAAAATAAACCCGAAACAAGGAGCCTAAACTATTAAAGGCATATGCATGAAAATGATGGCTGAAAGGTTAAATATTGATTTGTGCTTCGTTTCAATGTTCGGTTGCTGTGGACAGGTTTGTGGATCGAAATCATCAATCTCCTTTAGCAGCAAATCATTTTCCGGATATCGCTTGCAATTGGCAAATTAGCAAGGGTTGATATTTTCTTATTACTCAAAAAACCGGTTTATTTTGTCTAAAAGTATCTGTGGCTTAATTGGTTTGGTGATAATGTCGTTACAACCGGCTCTGTAAATACTTTCTTTGTCTTCTCGTCCGGCTACCGACGATTGTGCAATAATGGGAATTTGGGGGAAGTATTTCCGTACCTGCAAAGTAGCTTCCAATCCGCTCATTTTGGGCATTACCATATCCATGAGAATGAGATCGGGGGTGTATTCTTCCAGCAAATCGAGCACTTCGAGTCCATCTTTGGCATGAATGAGTTTTACGTTGGTTTTTTTCAGCAAAGCCACATAAAACAGATAGTTCACCATCACGTCTTCGGCTATCAGAATGGTTTTGTCTTTCCAGTCGTAAGATTGAATTTCCTGAATCTGGTTAATGATATCGTCGTTCATGAAGTTGCGGGGCAGGGTGAGACTAAAGGTGCTTCCATCGTTGAGTCTGCTTTCCACATGAATTTGCCCCCCAATCAGATTGCTCAGTTTATAGGCCAAAGCCATGCCCAGTCCTTTCCCCGATTTTTTAATCTGAATATATCCGCCTTCGAGATTGTCGAGCTTGAACAGATTTTGAAGGGCTTCGTCGTCCATGCCAATGCCCCTGTCTTTTACCCAAACTGTAATTCTATTGGCATCGGGAAAATGATAGCCCAACGTTATCAATCCGTTTTCGTGGGAGTATTTCATTGCATTTTCGAGAAAGTTTTTAATGATTTGAAGAAATCTTACGATATCGGTATAAATCAATACATTACTCTCGGAGGAATCGGCTTCGAGAACAATGGATTTACTCATTTCGCCTTGTTTAAACAGGTCGTCGGAATATTGATGCACCAACTCGTCGAGCTCTTTTTTCACATCAACCTTGCTGAAATGTATGGAGAGATTCTCGGCTTCTATTTTTGAGTGATCGATTAAGTCGTTGAGGAGTTTTAAAAGATTTTGTCCCCCCTGATTGATATAGCGGAGAAAATTGTTTCGGTCTTTTGGGCTCAGGTTGAGGTCGTTGAGAATTTCGGAGAACCCAATAATGCTGTTCAAAGGGCTTCGTAGCTCGTGCGCCAGGGTGGAGATGAACATGGAAAAGTCGGTCTTCGATTTTCGGTTCGACAAGGCCTGCTGCCGCAGCCGATTGTTGAGTTCGCTCATTTTCAAATGAAGCTCTATTCTCTTTTTCAGCTCTTCGGGGTGAAACGGCTTGCGGAGAAAATCGCTGGCTCCGCTGTTAAATCCTTCGAGAGTACTTTCGATGCTGTGCAAAACCGAGATGATAATGATGGGAATGTGGTTGGTGGTGGGATGGTTTTTGAGTTTACGGCAGATGGTAAATCCATCAATATCGCCCAGTTCGATGTCTAAAAGAATCACATCGAAACTATTGGCCCAGGCTTTGCTCATTCCTGTGCGGCCATTTCGTGCCAAAGCCACCTGATAGTTGTCTTTCAAGCTTTCGCGAAGCAGGTCCACCACTGCCTGATCGTCTTCAATTACTAAAACTCTCTTTTTATTTTCCACTTTTTTTATTTTATTTTCGATATCAAATCGGCTATTTGCGTCAGGTTCAGGCTTATAGAAGCTGCACCTATTTTCACTGCTTCGCGGGGCATTCCATAAACCACGCAGGATTTTTCGTCTTGTGCCACTGTTTGTGCTCCTGTTTCGTTCATTTCCAGAAGCCCGGCAGCACCATCGTCGCCCATTCCTGTCAACAGAAAACCATAGCCTTTGGGGCCAATTCTGTTGGCCATGCTTCTAAAGAGCACATCCACAGACGGCTTGTGCCTGTTTACGGGTGGCCCGTCAAGAAGTTTCACTCTATTTTTACCACCGATAGATTCCACCACCATATGTCGGTCGCCAGGCGAAATAAGCGCTTGTCCGCGTTGAATAGAATCGCCATCGGAGGCTTCTTTGACCACGATTTCACAAATTTCGTTCAGTCGGATGGCAAAAGCCTGGGTAAAATGTGGGGGCATATGTTGCACAATTACAATTCCGGGGCAATTGTTATTGAGTCGTTTGAGTATTTCGAGAATGGCTTCGGTGCCACCAGTCGATGCGCCAATGGCTACTACCGAAACGGATGATGTGGAGGCAGAATGATACTGGAGTTTCTTTAAAACTGCATCAGCAGAAAGTTTGGGGTGAATTTCGAACGACTTGTTGGCTCGTGCTTTTACTCTTGCCAAATGCGCCATTTTTATTTTTCCCACAATATGTCTGATAGTGTCTTCCTTGGTTTCGCCATATTGAATGGGCTTTTGAAGGATTTCTACCGCACCCGCTTCCAATGCCTTAATGGTGGCCACTGCGCCCTGATTGGTAAGACTCGACACTATAATTACGGGAATGGGATGCTGAGCCATGATTTTGCGCAGGAAGGTGATTCCGTCCATTTTGGGCATTTCTATGTCGAGGGTAATCACGTCGGGGATTTGCTTTTTGATGATTTCGGCAGCTTCGTAAGGGTCGCCGGCTTTGCCAATGACCTGTATGGAGGGGTCGGTGCTGATATAGGATTCTATAAGATTCCGGACACTTGCCGAATCGTCAACAATGAGTACTTTGATGGGTGTGGTTAGTTGCATAATTAAAAGTTTTGTTTTTCGATAAACTGATGCCTGATTTGAAAACTTTGCGTGTCCATCAGGATTTTTCTTCCATTAACTCCCCCCACAGAGCTTGCAATAATTTTAATGTTCTCTTTGCCAAGCATTTCCTGAGCTAACTGTATGTTTCTCTCCCCTATATTATACAGTTCGCAAGTGTTTTTTATTACGCCGGCACCCCCAAATATTTTAGCTTTTATATTGTTTTTTCTGCATCCAAGGCTATACATTTTCTGGAGCAGCAAGTCGATGGCCACATTGCCATATTTGGGCGAAGCCAATCCATCGCCGTTCCAAAGCGGAAGCATATAATGATTCATTCCCCCAATTTTTTTCACTTCGTCGAACAGACAAACCGACACGCAACTTCCCAAAATGGTGGAAAGGTGGTAGGGTATTTCGGAAGCAAAAAGTTTCCCTGGGTAAATGAATATTTTTAATGGATCCGACATTTTCTAAAAGATTTCGGTATCATCGATAAACAAATCGTCTTCTCTGATGAGTGCATGATTGGTAAAGCTTGAAGGCGGAATGAAAAGCTGAAAAGTATTTCCCTTCTCCTGGTTGCTTTCTACACGAATATCGCCCCCGAGCAGTTCCAGATAAGCTTTCGTTACACTGAGTCCCAACCCATGACCCTGATTGATGCTGTTGATGGTTTTGTCGAGTTTTACAAAGCGGTCGAAAATCTGATTGATTTCTTCGGGCTCTATCAGATTGCCCTTGTTGTTAATGGTAACCTGAATGCCATCGTTCAATGCTTTGATTTGGACATTGATGGCGGTTTTTTCATGGCCGAAAATGATGGCATTGGTAATTACATTTTTTATAATCAGCTGATATTTATTCAGGTCGGTTACCAGGTTATAAGGCAATTCAACCGGGATATCCACACTGATGTATTGATTCTTTTTCTCCGACTTAAAGCGAAGAGATTCAATGATATCCACTATAACTTCGAGCGGACAAATGGATGACAATTCCAGATTTACTTCGCCCGATTCAATTTTAGCGGCGGCAAAAATGTTTTGAAGCTGGAAGTCTAAATCGAAGGCTTCGTTAAAGACCAGGTGAGCCATGGAATGAATCTGGCCTATTTGCTTCTCGTTCAGGCTGATAATGCCTTTCGACAAACCCAGAATGGAGGTGAAGGGGTTTACGATCTCGTTAGTAATATTCGAAATAAAGTGACCCTTAAAGGCTTCCGACTCGCGCAGTTTCTCGTTGAGTTTGGCGAGCTGTTTCTGCAGAATCAGATTTTCATTCTTTAAATTTTCTGCTTGTTCTTGCAAATCGTTTAGTGAATTCATAGGCTATTTGGTTTTTCTATAGACAGTTGGCGATATTTTGGTAACCTGAAGGTTCATGTCGGTAATAGATTCTGAATGACCGAGAAACAGATATCCGCCGGGTTTTATGTTTCGAAGAATTTTTTGCAATACTGCTTCCTGAACGGCTCTTTCAAAATAGATGAGCACATTGCGGCAAAACACCACATCGAATTGCTGGTTGAGTTTGTAATCCTGATCCATAAAGTTGAGCCAGGCAAACTCAGTTTTGTGGCGCAATTCAGGCACAATACGCACATTTTGAATGGTTCTGTTTTTATTTCGGAGCAGGTATTTTTTCTTTAAAACCAAGGGAATGCCATCAATTTCGTTCATATTGTAAATGGCTTTGGCGGCTTTTTCGAGCATTCTGCGGCTGATGTCGGTGCCCAGAATTTTGTAGTTGAAGCTCTGGTAGTGCTCCAGGAACTCGCTGAGAATCATGGACAAGGTGTAAACTTCTTCGCCACTGCTGCAGCCTGCGCTCCAAACCTTGAGGGTGGATTTATAGTTTTTCTTAACAAACTCAGAAAGTACCACATCGGTTAGGGTGTTGAAATGAGCCGACTCGCGAAAGAAATTTGTTTTGTTGGTCGATATTAGATCCACCATTACTGGAATTTCTTTCAGATGACCTTCTTCCGAAAAAAGATACTGAACATAGCTTCCGAAATTTGTCATGTTGAGCGCCAATAGCCGCTTGTGCAAACGACCCTGCACCATAATTCGTTTCTGGGCGGGTAGTTTGATGCCAAAATTACCTTCGATAAACTCACTGATGCGACTGAACTCGTAAGTGGTCATCTGGGCATTATAGGCAGTGGTATTGGGCGCTCCGGTCATGGGTTAGAAGGTTTCGAAATCGTTGTCGAGTTTATCGCCTTTGCTTAAATCCAGGTTAAAACCTTCATTACGGCTTCGCGAATTTGAAGCAAAACTTTTGGGCTGTTCGATGTATCGGTTGGGTTTTTTCCGGCTATTGGTTTCTAAATTGAAATCGCCTTCGTTGCCGAGTTTAAAGAACGAAATGGTATTGCGAAGCTGCATGGCCTGAGCGGCGAGCTCTTCGGAAACGGTGGCCATTTCTTCGCTGGCGGCGGCATTTTGCTGCGTCACCTGATTCAGCATCTGAATGGCATCGTTAATCTGTTCCACCCCCGAATTTTGTTCCACACTGGCATTGCTTATTTCTTCGACTAAACGGCTGGTTTCTTCGATGCTGGGCACAAACATATTGAGCATGGCTTTCGATTTCAGAGCAATTTCTACCCCTGATTTGCTGAGGGCATCAATTTCGGCAGCTGCCACTTTGCTTCGTTCGGCCAATTTGCCAACCTCGGCAGCCACCACGCCAAATCCCTTGCCGTGTTCACCGGCCCGGGCAGCTTCTACAGCGGCATTGAGGGCCAGAATATTGGTTTGAAAAGCGATCTCGCCAATGATGCTGATTTTAGAAGCTATGGTTTGCATGCTATCGACGGTGGTGTTAATATTGTGCCTGCCTTCTTCAATTTCGGCAGCTGCTTTGGCACTTATCTTTTTGGTTTTTAGGGCATTATCAGAATTTTGCTGAATATTGCTCGATATTTCTTCCATACTGGCAGCCATTTCTTCAACCGATGCAGCTTGCTCGGTGGCTCCCTGGCTCACTTGCTGGCTATTGCTGCTCATTTCGTTGCTGGTAATGGCAATATTGGAGCTGGCGGTTTGCGCGGTTATGAGCACATCTTTCAGTTTCAGGCTTAGATTTCGCAGGTTGTTTAGCAGGTGGCCAAAGTCGTATTCGGCTTGTTTTTCTATTTCGAAACTCAAATCGCCTTTAGCCAATTTGTCGATGGTGTCGTTGGCGGTTCCCAACGATTGATTGATGCCCCGCAGAATATAAACAGCCATCAGCATGCTTATAAAAACCCCCATGAAAAGAATGATGATAAAGGTGATGACGGCATTTTTATAATTTTCCAGACTGCTGTTGAATATTCCCCCGGCTTTATCAATCTGATATTGACTCAGCTCGTCAATTTTTTTGCTGATGGGAGTTATTACTAAGTTTAAACTGCTGGTATTGTAGCGTTTAAGCGCGTTGGTATCGTGCGACAGCAGCACCTGACGAAGGTTTTCCAAATTGGCCTGAGCACTGATAAACTGGAGTTCCAAATCGGACATCATCATGTTTTCACGTTCATCCTTGGGGAGTTTTTTGTATTCATTCCAATTGATATTGGCCTGATCCAGAGCCATTTCTATCTTTTCTTTCCCCGAAAGCCAGCTATGCTCGCCGGCATAAATTTTATCCACCGTTTTGGGCACTGTGATGGCATAAACATCGGCAATGTTTTTAAGGTATTGAAACGGAATTAAAGCGTTTTTAAAGGTGTGCTCCAATTTATTGTTGGTTTGTTTTATTTTATTGATGCCAAAAATACCCACAAAAGTTCCCATGATTCCCATGGTAACTATCAGGATGATAAGCTTGGTCGAAACGTTTAGATTTTTCATATCATTAAGTTTTATTTTTTCTTGTTAAAAATTGGGGGCAAAGACACTTTCTATATTCAGCACCAGAATAAATTCATTGTTTAGTTGAATGATGTTCTCGATAAAATCCGATTTATACCGGGTTCCTAAGTCGGGTGGGGGAAGTAGATTTGAAGCTTCTATATCAATAACCTGATCCACCGAATCTACCAAAGCGCCTATTTCTATTCTATCCCCTTCGCTCAGGAGTTCCAAAACAATGATGCACGAGTTTTTCGTGAGCGCTTGTTTCTCCATATGAAACTTTTCGTGGGGGTCTATAATGGTTAAAACCTTGCCCCTAAGATTGATGGCGCCTTTGATATGTGAGGGCGAATTGGGCAGGGGTGTAATCTGTGGAACCCCCAGAATGTGAAGCACATGACCAATATTGGCCGCAAATTTCTCGTTGCCCAATTTAAAAGTCAGATATGATGACAGTTTTTCCATATTTATAAATTTTAAACCGAGTGTTTTTCAATTATTTTATTGGTATCCAAAACCAGGGCAACGGTTCCATCGCCCATGATGGTGGCTCCCGAAATGATTTCCTGATCCCTGAAATGTTTGCCAATAGATTTTACCACCACCTGCGACTCACGCAAAACCCTATCGACCACAATGCCCATTTCGCGCGTTCCGTAGTTTACTATCACCACTTGTTCCTGTGTGGGCGGCGTGCTGTCGATATTGAATTTCTGCCGCAGATAAACAAACGGAATTTGACGGTTATCGACCACCAGTGTATTGTTGAAAGCCGAATCGACCAATGAATGGGCTATGGGCGCAATTTTTTCAATTACCAGAATGGGAATTATGTATTCGGTTTGGTCAACCACCACCAGCAAGCCATCGATGATGGAAAGCGTTAAGGGGAGTTTTAGGGTAAAAGTAGTTCCCTTGCCCATTTGACTGTAAATGTCCACTTCCCCCTGAATTTTATTGATATTTTTCTTCACCACGTCCATTCCAACTCCGCGCCCCGAAAGGTCTGTAACACTTTCGGCGGTAGAAAATCCCGGAAGGAAAATAAGTTCGTTGATTTGTTTTTCGGTTAATTTTTGGTTGTTATTCACTATACCTTTGGCCAAAGCTTTTTGGTGCACTTTTTTAGTATTGATTCCTTTACCATCGTCCGAAATATCAATAAATACGCTGGTTCCGGAGTAATAGGCCTTAAAAGTGAGTTTTCCTTTGGCAGGTTTTCCCGCTGCAATTCTTTCGTTCACATCTTCGAGTCCGTGGTCAATGGCATTTCTAAAAATATGCATTAGCGGATCGGAAAGGTTTTCGATGATGGTTTTGTCGAGCTCGGTTTCGGTGCCCTCGGTAACAAAGTCAACTTCCTTGCCCAGCTCTTTCGACAGGTCTCTGATGAGACGCTGGAATCGGGTAACCAAGCTCGAAATGGGTATCAGGCTGATTTCGAAGGCATTGTCGCGAAGCTGACGGGTTAGTTTTTCCAATACTTCGGCAACTTCAATAATATCGGTATTGTTAATTTTTTGCGCCAGCATATTGAGCCGGGCTTGAGTGGTTACCATTTCGCTCACCAGATTGATGAGGGTTTCCACTTTTTCGCTACTCACCCGAATACTCGCACTCGACTTGCTTCGCTCCGAAACTTCGTTTATATGGCTGAGCTTCACTGGCTCTGTGCTTTTATTCTGCGCTATTTCTGCCACAGCTTTTGTCTTATTCAAGCCAGGCTGAAGAATGGGTGTTTCGGGGGTGGCTTCTTGTGTTGAAGCAGCATTTGAGTGAAGTGTTTTTTCTATTTGGCGGGCAAATTCCTGTAGTTCGAGAATGGCAGCATTGTTGTCTTCGCCCAGATAAGCCCCCAGTTTTTCCATAAATTGGGGATGGTCGATTAAATTTATTTCGCTTATTTTCTGAATTTCGATTTTGCTCTCGTCTTCCACAAAAATGAACACATCCAAAATATCGTTGATTGGAGCCGCTGTACTAAGAACAATATCCCAGCTAACCAAACACTCATCGGGAACAATTTCCGGAAGCAGCGGGATTTTACCTGTGTGAACAAACGCAGTACCTTTTCCCAGCGAAATGAGTTCGTCAATCAAATACAGCGGATTGGTTCCATTTTTGAGCAAATGGCTGTTGGGGCCAAAAAATATGTAATAAGTGGGTTGGTTTTCAACGATAGCAGGCGAAGCTACAGGTTTTGGTGCTGTTACAGCATTTTTGGTTGATGGATTCACCAGAATTTCGAATCCTCTGAGCAATCGGTCGTATTCGGTCTGGTTTTTTCCAATGGGCTCGTTGGGGCCGTGGAGCAGATTTTTAATTAAATCGAACGACTCGAAGGTAAGACTGATGATGTTTTTATCAATTTCGAGTTTTCCTGAGCGCAAGCTGTCGAACAGGTTTTCGAGCAGGTGGGTGAACGATGATACCGAAGAAAATCCAAACATGGCTCCACTGCCTTTTAGGGTATGCAAAACCCTGAAAACACTGGCCACAGCTTCTTTATCGCCTGGCGATGATTCCAGTGTAAGCAACGATTGCTCGGCATTAACAATGAGTTCGCCTGCTTCGTCTAAAAAGCCCTGTATAAGGTCGTGCATGTCCATATGTTCAGCCTTATCTAATAACTTTGCGAATGGTGGTTATGAGCTTTTCTGAATCGAAAGGCTTTACAATCCACCCGGTTGCACCCAGTTCTTTGGCTTCCTGTTTTAGGCCAATTTGTGTTTCGGTAGTGAGAAAAAGAATGGGCAACAATTTGTATTTTTCCCGCAATCTGATTTCCTTTATCAGCTCCATTCCACTCATCACTGGCATGTGTAAGTCGGTAAGAAGCAAGTGGATAGCCTGTGCATCAATTTTCTCCAAAGCTTCCTGGCCATTATTGGCCGAAATCACTTTAAATCCGGCATTGGAAAGGGTAAATTCCACCAAATTTCTGATGCTGGCGGAGTCGTCGACAATTAAAATGGTTCTTTCCATATTTTATAGTTCTTCTTTTTTTAATTGTTCAATAAAGAATAAAACCCTGAAACCTTTAAAAGCTCGGTTTGCTCCTGATTGATTTGAAATTTGACAACCACAAATGGGTTGAATTTTTTAATAGAAATCAGAAGCTGAATAAAACTCAAGTCAATAATATCTGCATCCGTAATCAATATTTCGTAGGCACTGCTGCTGTTGAGATGAAAGTTGAGTTCATCCCTGATATCGAAAATATGATTCACCGACAATTCTCCGCCAATGATTATGGTTTCAATGGCAGTTTTATCGGTTTTAAAATATTCAATTTTATAAGGGCTCACGTCACAATTTTTTACAGATATTCACTTGGTAGCGTAAATATAGGAAAAGGCATTGGATTAATCAATATCTAATTTTAGAATTTAGAAATAAAAAAAACTGCACTGCTTTGGTTATTCAGAGCAGTTTTCTTTATGAATTTCGGAATAAAGGCGATTATATTTTAACCAATTTGCTTGTAAACAGCAATTTGTCGCTATAAATCCGCAGAACATAGGAGCCGGGCATTAATGACGCACAGGAATAAATTTGGCCCGGATTTCCAGCGATTGTTTTTACCAACTGGCCGGTTTTAGTATAGATTTCGATCTTCTTCACCCGTTCGTTGCAATCGATGGAAAAAAAATCGTGACTGGGGTTTGGAAATAGCGATAGCTGGTTCGAAGGAATTTGTTGGGTGCCGGTTTCGTCGGTAAGATGCAGTGCCATTGCTTCTGCTGAAACTCCGGCAGAGAAGTTTCCTAAATTATTTCCTTCCAAATCGTAGACCCAACCCTGGCCAAAACTGAAATAATCGGTGGTTGTAATGTAAATTCTGCTGTTGATCTCGTCGACCAGCGAAGCCGCCATGTAGATATAATTTGCCGAGCCCGGATCGGGAATAATGGTTTCGTTTTCGATGCTTTGCGAAGCAGTGTTGTAGGAACCCAATCCATAGTCGAGTCCGAGATAAATCAGGTCGCCAATTCTACCCGCTCCTTTGCCTACCACATGATTGAATACATGGGTGCTAAAATTTCCGGTTTCTAAATGATAATTGCTCACCGAGCCGGTGGTGGCTAAATAGGGCGATTTGTTCACGGAAAAAACAACCTGATTGATGAGATATAAATCGTTGATTCCCACTGCTTCTTCGCCCAGGTTGATTTCGTGGGTTACCGAAAAGTCGGTTGAAACTATGGCCAGATGTCCTTCGGTCGACATCCAATCGCCGGGAACGGCCACATATATGGAATCTCCAGCCACCACGATGCAGGAAGCATCGGTGGAAATGCCGGTGGTTTGGTGAATCAGGTTCAGGTTGCTGTCGAAGGCTTTCAGATAGCAGCCGTCGGCGGGCGGGCCATTCAAATCGCTGCGAAGGCTCACATAGAGCTTTTCGTTGGCAAAACAAAGCCGGCTCAGATTTCCATGATACATGGCAGCCATTTTTTCGTGGGTGGAAAGATTGAATTTCACCAAACTGTCTTCGGCAGCCACAAAGGCAATGTCGCCCACAACCACCACATCCTGAATCGATTCGCGCCAAACTTCGCCAAGGGTAGTTGCGCTCAAGTCGTCCGGATTTATTCCGGTGAGGGTTACATGATCGGAAGAGTTTCCATAAATTCCCCCATTGCCCACAATAATTTGATTTACCGAAATTTGCCCAAAACCAGTGAGGGCCAGAATTTGCACCAGAAGTGCCAAAAAGTAATTTTTTTTCATAAAAAGTGTTTTAACGATAAATAATTTATTTATACATCAAAACTTGCAGGAAAGAAAAGTGAACGACGAACCGACTCGCTACTCCACAGCTTTTGTCCCGAAAGCTTCGAAATTAATATATTGCAGGCAGGTCTTCTGGCTCGTCTAAGTTTTGGCCGCCTTCTCATCGCGATTGATGCGCGACAATGGCAAGATTGGCCTAACATTTAAAGACTTACAGCTGCGGGAACAGCTCCTGAATTCAACAGGATTCCCTTTTCATTCCTCATCAGCCGGGGCTGATTTTGGAAACCTGAAATACAAGCCAAATGTCGGATTTTTTTCTTCCACAGAATCATTTATCTCTGTTATTTTTTTATGTTTAGCAATTAAATTAACAGGAGTATTGAAAACCAATTCATTATTGGATAAAAAAATACGAATTCATAAAATATTATGGCTATATTTAGATTATGAAAATTTGGAAAGCCATTTCGAATCAATTTTTATTTTTCGGCATCATTATTTTCACTTTGTTTTGTGCAACAATAGCCTGTAGCAAAGCTGAAAATAAAGACCAAAAAGCTGTCCCACTTGTTGATGACCGACAGGTGTCAATAAAGGAATTATTAGATAAGGCAGGTTCTTTTGCGGTAAAGCAGCCGGATAGTGTTCTCTTTTTACTCGATTCGGCAGCAAAACAAATTCAACCCAATGATTATGAGCTACAGGCGAGATCATATTTATTAGAATCTATTTTCTACTGGTATACATCACGACTCGACACCTCCCTGGTGCTCATGCGACGGAATCTACAATATGCTATTAAGCATCAATTGAACAGACCAGAAATGCTTGCTTTGTCAAATATGGGGACCTTATTCAATGTGATGGGACAGCCCGATTCAGCACTCTTATATTTGCGCAGAACCCTTGATAAAGTGCAGATAATGAACGATTCATCGTCCATGGGAAAGGTTTATTTCGATTTGGGGGTTTATTATAACCGCAAGGAGTATTCTCATTTGGCACTGGAGCATTTGCAGAAATCGCAAGCTATTTTTGAAAGTATGAAAGATAGTGTGCGGGTTTGTTATACCTATAGCTCTTTGGGAATTGTTTATCAGAATATTGGCGATTTCGAAAAATCGGTTTATTATTCTAACAAAGCCATTGAATTTGATGAAGCACTTCCACAAATGAATATGCTAGCGGATTTGTTTAACAATCTGGGAGTTACATACTGGCAGCTTAAAAGCGATTTTGCTACTGCGCGCAAATATTTCTATCAATCCATAGAGATAGAATCTCCGGGTGATAAAAATGTTAAATTGTTTTCCTTTCTGGTAAATTGTGGCGGGATGGAAATTAAAGCCAATAATATATCGAAAGGATATTCCTATCTGAACAGGGCAACAAAAGTGGAATTACCCTATCGCGATGATTACCGTACAAGCGCTCTTTATATTAATCTCGGGAAGGCACATACTCTTTTAGGGAACTATGATTCAGCCAATTATTGCCTCAGGCATGGATTGGAAATGGCACGAAGTATCGAAGCTTATGAACAAATATCCGTTGGTTTCGAAGGCTTATACCAATTGGATTCCATCAGGGGGGATTTTCGCAGTGCTTTGGCCTATCAAACGCTTTTTGTGGCTGTCAAAGACAGTATGGATAATATAAGCCACCGGAATAAAATAGCTGAATTGGATATCATTTACGAGAGTAAGCAAAAGGAAGAAGAGAACCTCTATTTAAAATCGGAGAACGAACTGCAAAACCAAATAATCCGGAAACAGAAGTTGGTAACATGGGTTGTTGGATTGGGGTTGTTTTTAATCCTGTTGATTCTGGTTTTCCTGTGGAAAAACCGGCAAAAACTCAAGGCTGCCAACAGACTTCTCGAGAAACGAAATGCCGAAGTTGATGAAATGAACAGCCTGATTCGGGTGACCAACAAGAATCTTGAGGATCAAAAAGAAGAGCTTGTACAACTCAATCAGACCAAAGATAAATTCTTCTCGGTAATAGCCCACGATTTAAAGAATCCGTTTAACAGCCTTTTGGGGTTTTTGGAAATTTTGGACAGCAATTTCCTCAGGCTTCAGGATGATGAAAAACATAAAATTATCAAACGGCTTCATATCAACAGTCGCAATACCTACAATATGCTGGTAAACCTGCTGGATTGGGCTCGTTCACAGCGTGGACTCATTAAATCAAACCCCCGGATGGTTAATCTTTCGGAAGTAGCCAAAGAGGCCTTAGAATTTCTGAAAGAAAGGATTCTCGATAAAAATCATCGGATAGAAATTAATATTAAGCCAGACGATATGGCATTTGCCGATCCACAACTCCTTCAAACAGTGCTCATTAATATGATAAACAACGCTATAAAATTTACGGCAAGAGGTGGAAATATTTCGATTTCCTGCACTGGAAATGGCCATTCGCGCATGTTTGCAATCAACGACACAGGAATGGGAATGAGCAGCGAAATGGTTAAAGATTTATTCACCATCAATTCAAAAGCCAGCATGAAAGACACCGAAGACGAGTTGGGAACAGGTTTGGGTTTAATCATTTGCAAGGAATTTGTTGTTTTAATGGGCGGAGAAATCCATGTGGAGAGCCAGCTGGGTCGGGGCACCACATTCTATGTTACCATTCCAGCCACCAACCCTGCTTTAAATCCTTTTTAGAATTTCAGCGCAAGTTTTAGGTTAAACTGCCTGGGTGTTAGATAGTTTGGCACCAGGTACACATAGTTTTGCATGTCTTTTACCCACATATAGCTCACCACATTATTGATATCGAGTAGGTTCAACACTTCAAAAGACAGATCCAGACCAGTAAAATGGCGCAATACGCCTTTTTCGTGTTTTTTGGTATTGATGCCAACAATTTCGTAGGCAAAGCCAATATCCACTCTGCGATATGGGGGCGTGCGGGTATAAGTGGTTTCGTTGTTGGAGTTGGTGTAGAATACGGGTAAACCAGAGCCAAACCCCAGATTCATATTCATCTTGAAATTGGGCAGCATGGGTAGATAGTCCTGGAAAAACAGATTTACCGTTACGCGTTGGTCGGTGGGACGTGGAATCCAAACATTTTCGAGCGCATGGGGGTTGGCAGCAAAGTATTCGTTGTAAAAGTTGTTCTGAAGAATCTCGTTGGTCTGCATCACCGAAACACTTAACCAGCTTTCGACCCCTTGAACAAATTCGCCGTTTATTTTCATATCGAGCCCGGCAGCATAGCCCCGCCCGCTGTTTTCGCCCGCATAAACTATTCTCACATTCTCTACAATGAAGGGAATCAGATGATCCATGTATTTGTAATAGAGCTCCGAGGTAAATTTAAAAGGTCGGTTCCACAAAAGAAAATTATAATCGGAGCCAGCCACAAAATGATAGGAAGCCTGTGCCTTGATATCTGGATTGAGTTGTCCGTTGGGTCGGCGCAATTCCTTGTAAAACGGTGGTTGATAATAGATTCCGGTGGCAAAGCGGAAGAGAATATCTTTTTCCCATTCGGGTTCGTAGCTAAATGCCACCCGTGGGCTCCAGAGAAGATGTTGGTTATAATCCCAGTAATTGACCCGGATTCCGGCGGTTAGCGACATTTTGTTTTTGGGATGATAGAAATCCCAGCTGTTCTGCACATATCCGCTGATGCGGTTCGAAGCGATTTTGTTATTGGTAAACAAGGTGTCGAAGAGAATAAAGGGCAAATTGTTCTGAGCATTGGGGTCGATATAGCCCAGCGAATCGGGTGTAACTGGGGTTGAATAGCCCGCCGAATCTATCATTTCCCATTCGCGCATTTTATCGGAAAACATTTCGTGCTGAAATTTTAACCCCCATTGAATAAAGCTGAAATCCTGTTCAAGAATTCCCTGATGTTCTATGCTGTAAACTGTGGCATTCAGGCGGTTACGGGCATGATTCAGGTAAGTTCCCACGCCTTTGCTTTCTACCACTTCGCCAAAATCTTCGTTTCCGAGGTCGGTTTCGAGCCTGCCAAGCCAGTATTGCCCCTGAATATCGAAATTTTCGCGCTCGAAACTTTGATAGGCCGAACCAATCAGTTTGAGTTGCAATTCATCCTTTGGGTTGTAAGTGGTGGTGACAGCCCCAAACCAGGTATCGAATCTGTCAAGTTCCTGACCATCGAAGTAGATTTTGAGCTGATAGGCCTCTTTCACGTGGCCAAAAACGGTTTCGCGGGTTTCGGGAATCAGTTTGTAGCTGTTACGGGCATAATTTCCAAGCACTTCAATTTTCCATTTGGAGTTGAGCTGATAGGAGACGAGGCCCTGAAGGTCGGTGAAACTGGGTTTGTACTCGCCTTTGGTGTCGAGGGAGTTCAACAGGTATTGGTTGGATTTTTGTCTGAAACCAAAAAGCCAGGTGAGTTTGTTTTTGGCAGCCACACCTTCCAGATGCAACGAACCACCCAGCAGACTGATGTCGGCACTTCCCCCAAATCGGGTAGGTTTTCGGTATTTAATATCGAGTACCGACGACATTTTGTCGCCATATTTGGCATCGAAACCACCCGCCGAAAAGAGAATAGAAGAAACCAGATTGCTGTTGATAATGCTCAATCCTTCCTGTTGTCCGCTCCGTGTGAGAATGGGGCGATACACTTCTATGCCATTAATATACACTAAGTTTTCGTCGAAATTTCCACCGCGAACAGAATATTGCGAGCTCAGTTCGTTGTTGGAGCTCACGCCGGGCATGGTTTTTACCAGAGCTTCCACTCCCCCCGAAATGGTTGGAATTACCAGAGCTGTTTGGGGATTGATGCGGTTGAGGTTGGTTTTTCGCACTTCTTTATCCTGAACAATAACATCGCTAAGCTGTTTGGCTGTGGCATAAAGCATTATGTTCAGAGCCTGATCCTGTTTAGGTTTGAGAATCAGCTCCATGCTTTCGGTTTTATAACCCACAAAAGAGAATAGAAGTTTTACAGGTTTGTTGGCAGGTATTTCAATAATATAATTTCCATAATCGTCGGTAGAAGTTCCTCCCGATTGGCCATCAACGGCAATATTAACCAAGGGTAGTGGAGTTCTGTTTTCGTCGATTACTTTGCCCGAAACTCTGGCTTTATCCTGGCCTGAAGCGTTCAGACTCAGCATTGCAAAAATTGCAATAAGGGTATATAGGGTGCGTTTCATTCTATTTTTTCTTTTTAAAATCGCCTCGGCGCCAGGCTTTAACAAAGCGATACCAGGCAATGGGATCCAGCACGGAAAGGGGTGGTGACTGCCCATTATAGTACAACTCGTTCGACATGTTTTTCATATCGTTGTCGAAATTATAGGCTGCATTGGGCTCGTGAAAAACCACTTGTTTAGGTTGTTGAATGCCATTGATTTGAATATTTTTTTTGGCTTGTTCTTCCAGGTCGTTATTAATTTTATCGTTTAGAAATGAGTTTTTGAAATCCTGTTCGTTGGCAGGCCAGGGGTAAATGATGGTTTCGGCCAATTCCAGCGTATCGCGTTTCATCAGTTGAATGATGGAATATCGCTCCACATGAATAGAATCGGGGATTCTAAATATTGCAGACGAGAAACCCAGCGCACTAAACTGCACGGTATCCAACTCATGGGCATAGAACGAAAAATACCCATCAATAGTACTCATGGTACCCAGATTTTTATTCACAATAACAATATTGGCAAATGATACAGGTTTCAGGCTGTCGTTTTCTACAATTACCCCCGAAAACAAAACCTTTTCTCTTTGCTGTGAGAAAGCTGCAAATGCTAAAAGAAGCAACAAGATTAAGACGAAAGATGTTTTAGCCGGCATGGTGCGCAAATATAGAAAATATTGAGTTGAGTGCTGTTGGTGAGGATTGGCTTATTTCTCAAGTTTTGTTAATTGAAACGGATGACAATGTGGTCGAATTGGGTAGTTGATTAAACAAAAAAAGTGCTGCTTGAGAACAAACAGCACAGTATATTTTACCTAAAAAAATTTTTAACCTTTAAAATAGCCTTTTTCTCTGGCATCTTTCAGAGCAGCACTAATACCTTTCTTATCGATAATTCTCATGCCATTGGCCGATACCTTCAAGACGATAAATGCATCTTCCTCAGGAATATAGAATTTTTTAGTATGAAGATTCACATGAAATCTTCTTAAAGTTTTACGGTTTGAGTGAGAAACTGAATTCCCTGTAATAACCTTTTTACCTGTAATTTCACAAATTTTAGACATCGCTATAACCTTTTAATTCTTGCTTTTCAAAAACGGATTGCAAAATACGTGATAATTTTTTGAATATGCAAAGCATTTTTTGAAAAATATTTCCTGAGTTTGGTTGCTTAAACGCCAGTATCAAGAATCAATATATCAATTAGTTATAATTCTTTTTTTGACAAATATATGTAGCAATGCAGATTTATCTATTTTTGATGAATTGATGCAAGGGCAATAAACCCTTAAAATTGTCCATTTAAAATATTTGATTTATGCGAAAATACAGATTGAGTTTGATAATATATACTTTCTCATTTATCGTGATGGCCGCCTCATTGAGTAGTTGTGCCACCGTGTTTGCAGGAAGAAAAAACACTGTTCACATTAAATCGGGCTCCCCCGGTGGGGCACAAGTTTATCTCGATGGCGAGTATCTGGGCGATGCTCCTTTTAAAATCAGAATCTCCAAATATAAACTGCAGCAAGGCAGCATTCTCGAGATTAGAAAAGAGGGTTTCGAAACAGTGCAATACGAAGTTCGGCGCTCACCACATATTGGATATGTTTTAGCCGATATTCTCAGTGGCTTTATTCCACTGGTAATCGATGTGGCCGACGGAAATATTTACAGACCCAATACCCGAAATGTTCATTATACACTTTCGCCCATTGGCCCGCAAGCCACCGAATAGTTTTTTAATTTTTTAATTTTCAAGACATTAACAATGAAGAGATATATACTTTTATTTAGCCTTTCTATTTTATTAAGTTTTGGAGTGAAGGCCCAGGATTATAAGCAAAATCTAAAAGACAAATTCAAGGAAAAGAATTACGGCTTTAACAATGTGATAGATGTGAAATACCATCACGGTCGTTTCCTTAAAAACTCCGAATCTTTGAATGATATTATGGATAATCCCTACGATTCCTACAACATCAGAATTGGATTTCAGTCGGATGGGGTGAAGCAAAAATGGGATCAGCTCTATGGCTTTCCGGTTTACGGAGTAGGTTTTTATCATGCGTTCTTTAAAGGTGGGGAATTGGGGCAGCCACAAGCTCTCTATGCTTTTATGCGCGCTCCGGTTTTAAGGGGTAAAAAACTGAGTTGGAACTGGGAATTATCAGTGGGTTTGGCCTATGGGTTTTATGAATATAATCCCGAAGATAATGTGGATCAGCAGGTTATTGGTTCCAGTCACAATGTTTATTTCAATGCAGCCACCGGGCTTTCCTATCAAATAGGCAATAGGTTCGATTTAACACTTGATATTGATGTTACCCATTTTTCTAATGGCTCCACCAGAACCCCCAATCTGGGAATCAATCTGGCTGGTTTAGCCTTTGGTGGGCGCTATAATTTCAACCCTGTTCGAAATTATACCAAATATGTTGATGGTGGGTTTCGTCCGGCCACAAGACCTGTATTCGAACGTCAGGAATTGGAGAAATACCAGCGTCACTCTGAAATCATTCTTTTCGGAAGTATGGGGGGTAAAACCACCACTACTCATATTTACGACGGACCAACTTATTTTATCTCATCACTGAGTCTCGATTATGCTTGGGCTTACCATCATGTGGGCAAGGTGGGAATAGGGATTGACGGTTTTTATGAATCTGCACTTCGCGATTTTCCGGTTCATATTGAGAATGCCGGGTTTGGCGATTTGTCCTATATGGGCTGGCATGTGTCGCATTATCTGCGCATGTATCGCCTCACTTTGGTAACCCAGGTGGGTTTCTACCTTTCATCGAATGTTGCGCATAAAGGAAATTACTATTTTCAAGTGGGTGGTAGCTTCCATATTACCGAAAACTTTTTTGCGCGGGCTGCGCTGAAGACCAGAAATGGTGCTGTGGCCGATTTTATTGAATGGGGATTGGGTTATCAGATTCCTTTTGCATACGGCAAAAAGAGATAAATGCTGCCTTTCGATCAGTGAAAGTGATTTCTCAATGGTCGCTGAGTCGGTTGAGCATTTCGCGGTAGGCTGTGAAAATATTGGCTCTGCTCACAAACCCCACATACTTTCCTCTATCTACCACCGGAAGGTTATAGTAGCCTGTTTTTTTAAATTTAGCCATCACCGATTCCATGGTATCGTGTGTTGAAACGTGTTCCTTGGATTGAATCATATATTTTTCAATGGGCAAGCCATACAAACCCGGATTAAACATTACCTGGCGAATATCGTCCATGTCGACCAATCCATAATAATTATTTTCCTTATCCACCACCGGAAAAATATTCCGCTTCGATTTGCTGATGAGAACTGTTAAATCCAGGAGGGTTTTGCGGGGTTCAATGGTCATTAAGTCTCTGTCGATAACGTGGTTAACCTGAAGAAGTGTCAATACAGTTTTATCCTTATGATGGGTAATCAGGTTTCCTTCTTCGGCTAATTGTTTTGTGAAAATTGAGTGCGAATTGAACGACCTGTTGGTCACGAAAGCAATGGCAGTGGTGAGCATAATCGGCACAATGAGGCCGTAGCCATTGGTCATTTCCACCACCAGAAAAATGGCGGTTAATGGCGCATGAAGCACGGCAGCCAGTAAAGCCGACATGCCCACAAGCGAGAAATTTCGTTCGTCGAGATGGCTGTTGGGGATAAAGAAATTACTCAACCGAGCGAATAAAAATCCCAGCAATCCACCTGTTACGGCGGTTGGCGCAAATATTCCACCAATTCCCCCTGCCTCAATGGTGATGGTGGTTGCAATAATTTTAAGAAGGATGATCAGGATAATATAAAGCGAGAAGATATAAATGTTGTCCTTGTAATTGAAGAAGAAGCTTTGTGAAAGAATGAGCTCCGAATGGCCATACATAATATGACGAATCATTTCGTAGCCTTCGCTATAGAGTGCCGGGAAAAAGAAAATCAGGATTCCAAGGAGCAAAGTCCCAATCATTAATTTATTTCTTTTCAGAGTTATTTTTCCAAACCATCGGGCAATTTTAAAATGCATGGAGGTAAAATACAAGGAAACAGCTCCACCGATTATGCCAAAAATAACATAAGCCGGTAAATTGTTCACATCGAAAGGTGAATGGTCGTGGAATGCAAAAAGCAGTTCTTCGCTGGTAAGTATTTTAGCCGTTATGGCGCCTGTGGCCGAGGAAACCAAAAGTGGAACAATAGAAGCGGTTGTTAAATCGAGCATGAGCACTTCGAGTGCAAAAACGATGGCCGCAATGGGTGTGGTAAAGATTGAAGCCATGGCTCCGGCAGCACCACAACCAATGAGAAGGGTTTTTGTTTTATAGTCCAGACCCAGCACCTGCCCAATTCCACTTCCATAGCTGGCTCCACTGCTAATGATGGGAGATTCAAGACCCACGCTGCCACCAAAACCCGCTGTGAGTGCACCTCCCAGCATCGAAGAAAATGCTTTGTGATATTTGGTATTGGCATTCAATCGGCTGATAACAAATAGAATTCGCGGAATGCCATGCTTGCTTTCTTCCTTTAAAATATATTTGAAGAGTATCCAGGTTAAATAAATTCCCACTCCCGGAGCTATCAGATACAAATAATCCATTTGACTGGTGGCACTGAATTTCTCTACAAAACCACCGAAACCGTAAACCAGGGTTCTCAAAAGGAAAGACGAAATACCCGTGAGAATTCCTATTACAACCGCCAAAATAAGAATAAATACATCGGGGCGAAGTTTTCGCCTGAGCCTGTTAATGCTATATTCTATCAATCTGGTCGGTTTCATGCAAAGGAATTTAGTGATCTCTAAATGCCTCAGATAAATTCTGGAGTGCCTGCTTCAGGATGGCTCGCGGGCAGGCCACATTCAATCTCATATAGCCCGAACCACCGGGCCCAAACACGATTCCGCCGTTGAGACCCAGGTTGGCTTTCTCTACAAAAAAACTGCGAAGTTCTTCGTCGCTGAGCTGAAGCGATTTGCAATTGAGCCAAAGCAAATAAGTGGCTTCGGGTTTCTGAAATGATATCCGGGGGATATTTTTTCTTAAAAAATCCTGAGTAAAATCCACATTCTCTTCAATATAGTTTAATAGCTGGTCGAGCCAATCACCGCCATTTTCGTAGGCCGCTTCCAGAGCCAAAGCACCAAAAATATTTCCACCGTTCAGATGGAGTGCGTTGAGCATTTCGTCATACTTTGCCTTGAGCTCGGGATTTTGAATCACGAGAAAGGATGTGGCCATACCCGCCAGATTGAAAGTTTTGCTGGGTGCCATGAAGGTTACCGTAATTTCTTGGGCTTTAGGGCTTAAGCTGGCAGTTGGAATATGTGTCTGGCCGCTGAGTATCAAATCGCCATGAATTTCGTCCGACAATAATACAGCACCATTAGCGTAACAGAGATCGACCATTCTCTCCAGTTCTCCTTTTTTCCAGACTCGTCCAACAGGATTATGTGGGCTCGAAAGGATGAGAATTTTTGTTTTTGGGTGGCGGAGTTTTTCCTCCAAATCATCGAAATCGATGGTGTAATAGTTGTTGTTTTCTATGAGCTCATTGTGGAGCAAAATGCGGCCATTATCGGTTACACTGTTGAAAAAGGGGAAATACACAGGCGGCTGAACCACAATCTGGTCGCCTGGCTCTGTGAGTGCGAGCATGGCAAAAGTAAATCCTGGAACCACTCCCGGACTAAAACTAATCTGATTTTTCGCCACCGACCAACGATGCCTGTCGTCAAGCCAATTGATGATAGATTGATACCAGGAATCGGATTTTATTCCATATCCATAAATGGGATGTTCCGCTCTTTTAATGATGGCTTGGCGAATGAAATCGGGCGTTTCGAAATCCATATCGGCTACCCAGAGTGGAATTACATCGGCTTTGCCAAAATACTCCTTTCGCAAATCGTATTTTACACAGGATGTATTTTCCCGGTCAATTATCAGGTCAAAATTATATTTCATGCTGGAATTTTGTTTGTAAATGGAAAAACAACAATACAAAAAAAACCAATTGAAGCATCAACTCCAAACCAACTGGTATTGAAAAAATCCGAAGAGGCTAATGGGATTCTGAAACAGAAATAATGGCTTGATTCAGCCTTTTCCAGGAGTATTTTTTCTTTTCTTCGACCAGATAAGGTTTAAACTCATTGGCGGCATGATGTTCGAAAAAGTGTAGGATAAAATGAGCAATCTCCCTTGCATCCACCCGGCTCACATAGCCCGTTTTCTGATGAAGGACAATTTCGGGCAATCCACCCACATTGGTCACCAGCATGGGTTTTTCGAATTGATAGCTGATTTGGGTAACGCCGCTTTGGGTGGCGGTTTTATAAGGCTGAACCACCAAATCGCAGGCGCTGAAATAATACTTCACCCGATCGTTGGGAATAAAATCGGTGTGCAGAATCAAATGCTTGTCCAACCCATGTTCTCGAATATATTTTCGGTATTTTTCTTCCCCCGAATAGAATTCTCCCGCCACAATAAGTTTAATATCAGCATCTTTTTGAATTACATGGGTCATGGCTTCGAGCAAAATATCCAATCCCTTATAATCGCGGATAAACCCAAAGAAAAGCAAATATTTCCCCTGATTATCGAGGTTTAAAAATTTGCGGGCTTCATCCTGTGGCAAAGCATCGCCAAAATTGTTGTAGAGCGGATGTGGATTGTAAATTCTGGGCTTAAATGCATCGAATTTTTTAAGGTCTTCGAGCACCGTTTTGCTCATGGTAACAAATCCATGAACCGAGTTAATGAAATAGCGGGAGAGGAGTCTGTCGCCCAATCGTCTTTCGTGCGGAATAATGTTATCGGCAATGGCGATAATTTTGGTGTGCTTGTTTCTTCTAATTATACGGGCAATGGTTCCCAGCGAAGGAGCAATAAATGGAATCCAGTAGCGAAGAATAACCAAATCGGGTTTTTCTTTTTTAAGCCTTCTTCCCGCCACAATCCAGTTAAACGGGTTTATACTGTTCACGCTCACCTGAATATGGATATCTTTCGGGGGCAATTCTTCGCTATATTGCGTTTTTCCGGGGAAAAGTATGGATGGATATTGCAGACTAAAAGTCTCAATTCTAACCATATACCCATCGGCTGAAAGTGAACGGGCAAGCTGCTCGTTAAAAGTTGCTAAACCACCCCCACGCAGAGGCCAGGCGGATCCTATGATAACAATCGATTTCAAGATTTAGCGAAATGTGACTGTTGAAGTCCGACGGTTTTAGAGACGAGATAGGTGTTTTTATCGTGCGAAGAGCGTGAAATGAGTTCGCCAAGAAAGCCAGCCAAAAACAGCTGAACCCCAACCACCATGGCCAGAAGCCCAAAGTAGAAAAGCGGGCGTTCGGTCATTCGGTATTCCGACATAAAGAACTTGGCATAGGCCAGATATCCGGCTATAATGAAACCCATGAAAAACATCAAGGTACCCCAAAGGCCAAAAAAATGCATGGGTCTTTTTCCGAATCTGCCCACAAAACTAATGCTCAGCAAATCGAGGAAACCATTGATATAGCGTTCCATACCAAATTTTGTTTTGCCAAATTTCCGGGGGTAATGGGTCACCACTTTTTCGCCAATTCGCCTGAAGCCAGCCCATTTGGCAATCACAGGAATATAACGATGCATTTCGCCATAGACTTCGATAGATTTTACCACTTCGTGATGATAGGCTTTCAGTCCGCAGTTGAAATCGTGGAGATTAATACCGGTTATCATACCTGTAGCACCGTTGAATAGTTTCGATGGAATGGTTTTGTTCAGGGGATCGTTTCGTTTCTTTTTCCAGCCCGAAACCAGGTCGTATTGTTCTTCCACAATCATTTTGTAGAGGGCCGGAATCTCGTCGGGGCTATCCTGCAAATCGGCATCCATGGTAATGATAACCTTTCCACCAGCATCGCCAAAGCCCTGATTCAGAGCGGCAGATTTGCCATAATTCCGCTGAAATTTTATTCCTTTTAGCCTGTGATTTCTCTGCGACATCTGTTCAATGATGTCCCAGGAGCCATCGCGGCTGCCATCGTCAATAAAAATGACTTCGTAAGAAAAATTGTTCTCGTCCATCACTCGTTCAATCCAGACAGCCAGATTTGGGAGCGATTCCACTTCATTGTAAACAGGTACAATAACTGATATATCCATGCGGCAAAATTACACAATCTCGGGTTGTGTTGTATCTTTTTTAATGGCTAAACCTACAATTAAGGAAAGAATAAGGGTAAATATTGCACCACTTTTTATTCCACTCCAAACCTGATCCATGGGAGCCATCTTACTTTCGAAATCGGCAATGGCCTTGTCAAGAGCTTCTTCGGGCATATTAAAGCTTTCCATAAACTCCACAAATCCATCGAGTTGCGATGACATATAATCGGGTGCAATGAAACCGAAGAATACGAAATTATAGATGGCCGAAATGGTATATGCCACCAAACCAATCATTAGAGATTGCAGGAAAGCCTGTTTAAAATCAATGATTCCACCGAGTGACTTGCGGTAGGATTTTACTCCAAAAATGAATAAAGTGATGGTGATTCCCAATGAAATAATCAAATTTGAGATGATGAACGATATTTGAAATATTTCCACATCGAAAATATAATAAACCAAGCTTAGTAAAATAGAGAAGAAAGCGATTATTAAACCATATTTTACTGCATTTCCAAAGAAATTTGATTTTTCCATTGTATTATGTTTTTTTGTTAACAGGCAAACATAATAAAATTATGGTCAAGGAAAAATATTTTAATTCATAAATTTAGAATTGCCTTGATTGTAATTGTTAATAATCGCTGCAAATGTGATTCAGTAATATGAAAACCAGATGATTGTAATGAGAAATCAGCCCATCCACCCCATCGTTCAATCCTAAACCCAAATAGGTATTTAATTGAAAGTCAATGTCATATAAATGCTAACTACTTTTGGATTCTACTGATCTTCATCAAACCACTCGGCATAGCTGGTAACGGTTTCGCGAAGAAGCATGTGGTGCAGTTTCACATTGGGGGGCAAAAGAGGGATGATTCGCTGGGCAAAGTCAACAAGCATGAGCTCACTGGTGGGCTGGTAGGGTACCGTGATAACCCGCTGAAACATCTCGTCGCTCTTTTTTAAAATATGCGACTTGGGCCCTTTCTCGTTGAGAATCAGGCTGTGATCGAACTCGTCGACAATGGCTTTGCGCACAATTTTTTTCAAATCGCCAAAATCCATCACCATCCCCAGTTTTGGGTAGGTTTCGTCGTCAATGGGTATACCAATCACGGTTACCAGAAGCGAATAGGAGTGTCCGTGAATATGTTTGCACAACCCATCATATCCCATAAGGGCATGAGCAGTCTCGAATTTAAATTCTTTGGTAATTCTGATTTTTGCCACTATTTAATAATTTTTGAATGAAATAATTGCTGACTTTCTTTCACCACAATTTGAACCACATAACATCCCGAAGCTAAGGAGCTTACATTGAGCTCGTAATTTGTTGTGCTGATTTCGTCCGAAAAGATAACTTGTCCGGTTAAACTAAAGACCTTGAGTTCATTATCGCCAAGATGTCCAACTTCGAGAGCGTTGATATGGAGTAACTGCCTATTGTCGGAGAAATAAATATGGAAGCGATTTTCAAAACTGAGCTCATCAACCGCCGATTCAGGATCCCAGATATAGGCTGCATATTCCGGATGGTCGATAAAGGGGTTTCTGTTGTTTTGCAACTGATAAACGGCATTGCAACGGTTGGTTTCCTTGGTCGAAACGGGGTCGTTATAATGCCATTGAAGCAACATGGCCAGCGCCCAGGGTTTTATGTCGGCTCCATCCACCATATCACTTCCGGGCCATCCGCTGTCTTCGTTATAGTAACGGGTCGACATGTAAAAATATCCCCTGGCAAAATCGCCCTTATACTCGTCGATGGGTTCGAAAACAGTTCCGGAATAGCCCGAAACATTACAGCTGCCTAATTTGCTGCCGTTGAGTGAAGTCCACGAAGCACTTCCCACCTCACCGTAAGGATAGTTGGAGCGTTTGTTGTTCACCCAGCCATCGGTAGGAACAATTTGGAACAAATCGGAATACATGGGATAAACTTCCCCGCCAAACCAGCTTTTGGGCCAGCTGTGTTCCTTGTTATAGCAATCGCCTTCGCTGTTGTAGTTGCCACATTCGTTGGTGAAAAAGGTGTACTCGTAAGGTGGCGTCCCACCGGGAATATCAGAGTACATATCCCAAACTTTTCCGTTCGATTTCTGGTCGGTCTGATCCAGAATATCATAAATATCGCCATAGCTCAGCGAAGTATGATTGTCTATGATATTGTGTAAGGCTGCTCTCAAGGCGGTTCCTTCGAGTCCGGCAGCAGAATTATAATAGCCATTGGGAATTTGAGCCTGCAACAGAGTGTTGAATATCAGGCCGGCCAATAGAATCATGTAGAATTTTTTCATGAGCGAATCAGTTTAATGATTGATTTTAAAGTTTTTGGGTATAAAAGATCTATTTTATAAGGGGTTATTTTAAAAAATAACAAGTTATTACAAGAACGCTGATGAGCAAGCCACCTGCAAATTTAGTGAATCTACCCAGCTTCACAGGACGGTAATGACTGCCAAGGAACAAACCAACCTGAGATAAAACAAGAATGGAAACAAAAACTGTTATCACAGAGTGGTTAGAAAGTTGGCCTAACAGCCCAAGACCAAAAAAAATCAAGAGATAGCTAAACGAGGCTGCGGCTGCTACCGACCATAGTATCTTATTGTCATCCAGCACATAAGTTCGCTGTTCGTTTTTGATGCTTCGGGCATCGCCCATAAATTTTACACCCACAAAGGCTATCAGAAAAAATCCGATCCATTCGGAAAAATCAGAAACCATCGGACGGAATATATTGGCGAAAACCAATCCCAAAATCGCTGACAGTAAAGCCACCGCGGCCAGGATGGTACTGATTTTTGCAGTCATCGGCCATTCATAGGGTCGCAGGGTTACGCCACCGGCAATGGATAAAAAGAAAATGTCCATGCCCACCAGAATGGGAATAAAATATGTTAGAATTTGTTCCATAGTTCAAGCGCTGCAAAAATAGTAAAAATCAGTGGCAAAATTTGTGAAAAACCTGCCAATGATTGAAGAAATAGAGTGGGATTAAAAAAATGGGTCACGAACCTTATTAATCAACCGAACTAACTGTAGCTAAAGCTGCTGCCAGTTAAAAACTCGCGGAGGATTGAAGTTGGTGGTATTTCTTTGGTGCTGATGGGGGTAATATAGCTCAGGAATTTGAGCAGTCGGCGGGCTTCGGAATACTCGGGAGCAATGGGAGGAACTTCGCTGAGAATGGGCTCGGCCCAGAATTTCAAAACCCCCAGCTCATAAATAAGGGCCGTATTAAACATCACATCGGCTTCTTCCTGATAGGGGAAAATATGTTTCTCTTCGCCTTCGCGCACACTAGGCCATCGTTGAAGCGTATCAAGTGCCGAGTAGCCGCGGTAGCGAAAATCGCGTATCATGCGGCGAATCAGTCGGTTATCGGTGGTGTGAATGCGGTTGGTGGAGTCGATGCTGATGGGAGTGAGGGCCGAAACATAAATTTTATATTTTTGACTGGCAGGAATCATTTCGGTCATCATGGGGTTGAGCCCGTGAATTCCTTCGACCAGAATAATGCTGTTGTCGGTCATTTTCAGCTTGTTGCCGTTATACGACCGGGTTCCGGTGGCAAAGGAAAACGAAGGAATTTCCACTTCTTTCCCCGCAAACATATCGAACATGTTTTCATTGAATAGCTGAATATCAAGAGCCAGTGGATTTTCGAAATCGTAATCGCCGTTTTTGTCAAGTGGGGTGAGTTCGCGGTTTACGAAATAATTGTCCATGCTCAGAATTACCGTTTGGTAGCCAATAACCTGAAGTTGAACGGCCAGACGCTTGGCAAAAGTGGTTTTTCCCGATGACGAAGGGCCGGAAATCAGGGCGACTTTCACATCTTTCCGCTGATGAATTCTATCGGCTATGCACCCCAGTTTTTTCTCCTGAAGCGCTTCGGCAATTTTTATAATATCCCCAATTTTATTTTCCGGAATCATTTGGTTGAGTCGACCAATATTGGGAACACCCAGAATTTTTACCCATTCCTTAAACTCCTGAAAAACTTCCATCAGCTTGTCCTGCTTTTCAACTTCTTCCACTTCGAGCGGTGTTTCTTGTTTCGGGGGCAAAAGCAGCATTCCGCCATTGAAGGGTCTGAGTTCGAAAACACTCAAATAGCCTGTAGATGGAACCAGATGGCCATAAAAATAGTTGATAACCCCGTTCAGTTTATAAACCGAAGTATAGAATTGTTTTCGCGTTTTGAGCAGCTCGCTTTTGTCGTGAAGCCCAAATTTTTCGAATATTTCGATGGCTTCGGTGGTGGGAATTTCTTCACGGTCGAAGGGCAGATTTCCGGCCACAATTTCCTTCATTCTCTTGCCTAGATTTTTAGTAATTTCTTGATAATCTGATTCTTCATCGAGTCCTTCGAGTTGGCAAAACAAGCCATTGGCCACCGAATACTTAATGTGTAGCTTATATTGTGGATACAGCTGCCAGGCGGCCATAAAGAGCACAAAAGAGAGCGAACGCTGATACATGCGCCGGCCATCGGTGTGGCCATAGTCGAGAAAGCGGATGGTTTTCGGCTTGTATATCTCGTAGCTAAGCTCTTTGAGTTTGTGGTTTACCATAGCCCCCAAAATCGGATTGCCGGTTTCTATTTTCTGATCCAGCGCTATTTCGTGGAGCGAGGTTCCGAGGGGATATTCATGAGTGGTTTGATTGTTTTCTATAAAGATTTTAATAGACTTTGCAGGATGCATCTTTTGTTGGTTTTAAAATAAAGGTCAAAAGTATTAAATCGTCATTTTGAATGGCGAAAAAACAAAATTTTTAATTCAGGAATGCGTTTGAGATAATAAATGACCGGGGGTTGGATGCTTTTGAATTGCACCGGCAGAATAAAAGCTTAAGAATTTAGCGATAACATCAAATTTAACCAGACTTCTCAAACCCATTGTTTTTAGAAACAGCTTTTCAACAGGTAAATTAGTTTATTGGAAATGAATTTCTTTGCCTGTATTTATAATCTCAAATGCCAGTGGATTATCAGGGTTAAAATCTTCGGAACTCATGGGATGTGGTTCTATTCTCGTATCAATATCGGCGGCTAAAGTCAACATTTGAACCTGTAAATCAAAATAATCTATTTTTTCGCCTTCGTCGAAAATAAAGGCCAAATCAATGTCGCTATAATCCGATTGCTTGTTTTTAGCATAAGACCCAAAAAGAAAAACCTTGCCAAACTTTAGTTTTGACTTTTGTAAGTAGAGAATATACTCGTTAATTATTGTATTAATCCCTTTATCCATAGCCTGTAATTTTTTATTTTCTCAATCCATAATTTAGTGAATTCAGGAGTACATTTTCTATAAAAATTTTGCTTATAATCATCATATCTTGCTGATATATTGAATGTAGTGATCATAGAAAAATCTGACTTCTGCTCTACCGTAAGCTCTATATTTGACAATTCAGAAATTCTGGCTAAATTATGCAAATTCATTTAATGAGAATGGTGTACTTTTATATAATAAGCCTTTAATAATTTTTCAATACACAAATGCCCTATAAAAAGTGCCCAATTATTTCTGCCGATATTGAAAAAATCCATCATCTCTTCATAATTGCTATCCGAAGAGCTGATCCATGCATTAATAGCTTTTTCAACATCTACAATTAATGGTTGCGTCATATCCACAAAATATAATTCAAATATAGCACATTTTGTTTTAGGGTAATTGGAACCTTAAAAATAGTCACTTTCCAATTATTTTTTTAATTTGACCATAATTTGGTGACAAAAAAGATATCTTTGAAAATTGAATGTGCTTAAGAAAATTCATCGTTCAAATAAATAAACTGTGGTTTAAAATGCAACATTCACCTAAGGTTTACACTTCCTGGTTTTGAAAAAGTATATTTATCATGAAACTACTTAAATATTTGATTCCGTTTATCTTATCTCTCCTGGTTTTTGCAGCCATTGGATTCTCTCCAGCCGATTGTGTGCCCACCCCCGGAAACAGTTCCTGCTCGGTGCCCGAAGAGAAAGTCGATTTCGGGAAATGCACTTTCAAAGGCTTTCCTCTTCACGGAAAAATCAAGTTTGTGGAGAATTTCCCCGATATTAAAATTCAGGTGGTTGAGAATTTTCCCGATTTAAAAGTAAAGCTCGTTGACCATTTCCCCGACAATTGTGGGGAATGGCAAATAGTTCAGGATTTTCCCGATGTTAAGGTTCAGGTGGTGGAACATTTTGCCGATATCAAAGTTAAATTCGTGGATAATTTCCCCGGAAAGCCTTGATAACAGGTGTTTAGAGCCATCGCTTCTTTTTAAAATAGTAGAGCATTCCCGCTGTAAGAACAATCATAATTCCCCACATTATAAAATAGCTGTATTTAAAATGCAGCTCCGGCACATAGTCGAAATTGGTTCCATAAATACCCACGATAAAAGTGAGCGGAATAAAAATGACCGAAAAAATGGTGAGAAATTTCATAATGTCGTTGAGCTTGCTGCTGATCAAACTGTGGTAAACATTCAGTTGGTCGCTCAAAATCTGTCGATAGGTATCAGATGACTCTAATGCTTGGTTAATATTGTCAATCAGTTCTTTATAGTGAATATCGTTGGTTTCGGCAACGAGGTCGTTGTCGAGTTTCGAGAGCGACATGAGCATTTCTTTGGCAGGAAGTATGCTTTTGCGGAAATAGTTCAACTCTATTTTGAAAAAACGGATCTGCTCCACAATTTTTGGCGTTTGAGTGCGAAGAACGGCATTGTCTAAAGCTTCAATATGATTGCCCAAAACTCCCACAACATAGATATAATGGTCGATTGCCACATCGAGAAGGGCAAAAGCCAGATAATCGGGGCCCGATTCTACAATTCGTTTTCTTTGCTGTCGAATCCGTTCTTTAACGGGCTCAAAAACTGCGTCGTTTGTCTCATGAAAGCTGAACAGGCTATTTTGCATGATGACAAGACTCAGATTCTCGTTGAGTAGTTCGTTGGTCTTCTCGTTTATGTCTATGACTCTGGCCGACAACACAATACAGTTACTAAACTCTTGAATTTTTGGTCTGCTGTGCGGATTCATTATCTCCGATAAGGCCAGGGAATCAATGTTGAACAGCTGCGATATTTCCTCCATAATGATGGGGTTGTGGATGCCATTGATGCTAAACCAGACCATTGATTTGTTTTCGGCATATTTCTTCAATTCGCCCACAGTTTGCAGGCTTTTTTCAACCACTTCGCCTCCTCCATACTGAAGCATTTTTAGGGTTACTTCATCGTTTCTCTTTTCACCCCTGAACAAGAGTGCGTCGGGTGAAATGCCTATGTCTTTGCGTTGTTTTTTTACGATTCGTGCCATGAATTATTGTTCAAGTTTCTTTAGATTTAGACGGATTTCATTTGTTGGAACGAAATTAGAGATTTTTATTTCACATCATTAGCTTTAAAAATTATATTCACTGGGACAATTCCCATTTGCTTAATGAGACCTTTTATATGCAACCGATTCCGTAAAAGTGAAACAAAATCCATAAAATAATGAACAGCAGCACCTTTATTCACAAATTTTTTTAAATTTGCTTGCACACAAACCAATGAAAAGAAATATTAAAATATCGTTCAAATAATTGATAGTTAATTATTTGTGTATAATTGTGATAAATCTTAGTTAAAATATTAATACAATATCAATACAAATACTCAATCAAAATTTTAAAAATGAAAAAATTTAATATTCTTTTACTCTTTTCAATGATGGCTTTTATAGCCTTTATGAACACTACAACTGCTCAAATCTGGGAGCCAGAAGGGCTTAGCTTACCTGGACAATGGAATGGCTGGACCAATCCCCCAACCAATAATCTGGCCTTAGCCAGTTACACTCAGGTAGTGGGTGGTCAGGTTACAAAAATCAGTAATGGTACAAATGCCCATTGGCAAACCAAACTCTACGCTGCCCCTGTAGGAGGCGATGTGGTTGGTGGTAGCTACGACTGGCTCTTCACCAGCGGCCCGGGCGGTAATCCCTGGGCTAATAAATGGGCAGGAGTTAACGTGACCTTGAATTCCATTCAAAACTACTCTTTTAACAGTGGTGCAGATAATCACGTAACACTTACCAACGATAAATGGTACACCATTAACTGGGAAGATATCGGTTACATGAATACTAGAGCCATCTTTATGGAAACTACCAACCAACCGGTTGTAATTAACTCTGTAAGTGTACCTGTTACAATACTTCCAAATACAGCAGTGGGAATAACAGTAACCACCAATGCTACACCGAGCCCAGAAGAAATTATTTATGTTCGATATACTACCGACAACTGGGTAACCTCATCTCTGGCTCCCGCAACTTTCGTAGGGAGTAATGGTACAGCATCTATTCCTGGCTTTGCAACAAGCACCACAGTGAAATACTATGCATTCTCCACTACCATGGCCGGATTAAGTACTGATTATGATTTGCAAACCATCAATTTAAACACCAATGGCGGAGCCAACTATAGCTATGTTGTTGGTAGCGCGCCTGTTTCTACCATTGGTTGGTGCAATTTGCAATGGCCTGCCAGTGGAAATATAGAAGTTGGTCAGACATTCAATGTATACGGTCAGGTGTGGATCGACGGAGTTACCAATTTCGCCGGTCAGGGAGCCAATGTTCAAGCCTGGATAGGTTATAGCTCCACCAATACCAATCCCGGCACCTGGGTAAACTGGGTACCTGCTGCATTTCAGGGTGATGCCGGAAATAACGATGAGTTTGTAGCCAATTTAGGTGCCGCTATCCCAGCTGCCGGAAACTATTTTTATGCCTATCGCTACCAATACATGAGCCAGGCTTATTCTTATGGCGGATTTAATGGTGGTTTCTGGAATGGAACTTCCAATGTGAGCGGAACCATTACTGTGGCCAACGCCGTTCCAATCTCTAATTGGGCTTTCGCTGCCTTCGGTCTGTTTGCACTCACTTTTATCATCATCAGATATAGAAAATAATAAAGAATTTAGATTCCTGTTCAGCTTAAATTGCCCAAAGGGGGATGTTTTGAGCTGAGCAGGAATTCATATTATTACTCTAATTGATTAAAAATAAAGTGATTAAGATTATTCTCAACTTAAATTAATTCAATAAATTTTTTCTCCGCCCTTAAGCGGGGATATTAAAAAAACCATATTATGAAAAAATTTTACTTAGGATTCATCATTCTTAACTTACTGTTCTTCCTGACTCCCCAATTATCGTTTTCACAGATATTTGAGCCCGAAGGACTGAACATGCCCGGAGCCTGGAACGATTGGACAAATCCTCCAACCAACAATCTGGCTTTGGCCAACCCAAATCAGGTGACCAATGGCCGGCTGGTGAAACTCAACAATACCGTAGCCCGCTGGCAAACCACCATTCATGTGGCTGCTACCGGTGGCGATATGGTAGCCGGAACCTACGAATGGCTTTTTACCAGCGGTCCTACAACAAACTATTTCCAGAACAAATGGGCCGATGTTACCGTTAGCATGAATCAGCTTCAAACCTATACCAAGGAAGGTGGTACCAATAACACCATCACTGTTGTCAATGGCAAATGGTATACCATGGTTTGGGAAGATTTGGGATATAACGACTCCAGAGCTATTTTTATGGTAACATCTGACGAACCAGTTGAAATTCCTACTGTTACTGTACCGGCGGATATTTCGGAAAACGAAGCTGCCGTGGTAGGTTTCACCGTGAGCGAAACACCCTGCGCCGAAGAGAAATTCTATGTTCAATATACCACCAACGGATGGACCACCAGCTCTATTTTATCGGCATCACTGACGGGGCTAAATGGCACTGCCACCATTCCCGGACAGGCAGAAAGCACTGTGGTTGAATTCAATGTGCTCAGCTCTACCATTGTCGGAATGACCGAAAACGGGTTTCTGCAATCCATAGCCATGAATGATGACGGCGGGATAAACTACACTTACAATGTTGGAACTCCGCTTCCCGACACCATCGGCTGGGCAAACCTGCAATGGCCACCAATCGGCGAAATCCTGCTCACAGAAGAATATTTTGTTTATGGCCGGGCTTTTATCTACAATGTGACTGAGCAAGCCGATTCACTCACCGACCTGCAATGCTGGATTGGATATAGCACCGCCAATACCAACCCTGCCACCTGGACCAACTGGATTCCGGCTTATTACTCTGTGGGAGTTGGAAACAACGATGAATATGTTGCCGATTTGGGTAGTTTCATGACCAACGAAGGCACTTATTATTACGCCACACGATTCAAATACCAGAATCAGAATTATGAATATGGTGGATACTCCGATGGTGGAGGTGACTTTTGGGATGGTGAAGATTATGTAAGCGGTGTTCTTACAGTGACCAATAACCCCACACCCGGTCAAATCAACTGGGCAAATCTGCAATGGCCTCCATCGGGACAAATTGCTCCTCTAGCCGAGTTTATCGTTTATGGACAAGCCTACATTCTCAACGAAACTTCCTTAGCCGATTCGCTAGTCGATTTGGAATGTTGGATTGGATATCATACAGCCAATACCGACCCATCAACATGGACGAACTGGGTGCCAGCTTATTATGTTGCTCAGGTAGGAAATAACGATGAATATTTGGCCGATTTGGGTAGCTTTATGACCAACGAAGGTACGTTCTACTATGCCACCCGCTTTAAATATCAGGATCAACCCTATGTTTATGGGGGATATAGTGACAATGGCGGAGGTTTCTGGAATGGAACCGATTATGTGAATGGTGAACTCGAAGTTTCCAATGAACCATTCCCCGACGAAATTACCTGGGCCAATCTTCAGTGGCCTGCCGATGGCGAAATACTCCCCGGTGCCGAATTCATGGTTTACGGTCAGGCTTATATTGAAAACCTCACTCAACTGGCCGATAGTCTCGAAGACATTCAGGCCTGGGTAGGCTACAGCACTTCCAATACCAACCCCAACACCTGGACCAACTGGTTCCCCATGTACTACAATGGTCAGGTTGGCTCTAACGATGAATACAGCGGCGATTTGGGTTCGGAAATAGACCAGGTAGGAACCTACTATTACGCCACCCGCTTTCAATACATCGATCAGGAATTTGTCTTTGGTGGATACTCTGAAAATGGTGGTGGTTTCTGGAACGGAACAACAAATAACAGCGGTGTGCTTTTAGTCACCGAAACACCAACTCCCGATACCATCGGCTGGGCAAACCTGCAATGGCCACCAAGTGGATTCATAGAACCACAGGCCGAGTTTTTTGTTTACGGACAGGCTTATATCGAAGGAATCACCAATCAAACTGTTGAAGTAGAAGAGCTGGATTGCTGGATAGGATATAGCAATACCAATACCGATCCATCTACCTGGACCATCTGGATTCCGGCAACTTATTCCGGTCCAGATGGCAATAACGACGAATATGTGGCCAATCTGGGTGCTGTAATGACTACCGAAGGTATTTATTACTATGCCACTCGTTTCAAATATTTAGACCAGGATTATGTGTATGGAGGATATTCCGATGATGGTGGTAATTTCTGGGATGGCGTGACCTATGTAAATGGTGTGTTAACAGTGGAAGAAGGATTAACTCCGTTCCCTGTTACCTTCAACATCACCGATGCCACCGGACTTTATTCGCACATCATGTTCAAAGGGCAAATGAATAACTGGACTCCCGTGGCCATGGTTCAAAATGGTGTTGAGTGGTCAGTTACCATCGACGTGATGCCCGGAATATGGGAATGGGGCGTTTTTGAAGACGATGGCAGCCCAAATGGTCTGTGGCTCATTGTTGGCCCAAATCTCATTGTGTCGGTTGATAACAATGGAAACATAACCGGAACTACCAGTTATACAGTAACTTTTGTGGGTGTTTCTGAAGTCGAAAATCAGGTTTCCATTTATCCCAACCCTGTGAGCGATTGGTTGTTCATTAAGCGGAATTCGACCAACAATCTGGAATTAGATGTTCTCGACGTGACCGGAAACGTGGTTTATCAAACCCAATCCAACATGTCCGACACAAGATTAAATACTGCAAAACTGGCATCTGGAATGTATTTCCTTCGAATTAAAGAAGGAAGTAAATCAACCTTGCTAAGGTTTGTAAAGCAATAAATCACTTTGCAAAAAAACGGAAATGAGAAAATGCAAATCGTGTAGAACCCAATTAATTATCTTTATTGCAGTATTATTACATTTAACAACCTTCGGGCAAATTTACACGCCCGAAGGTTTAAATGTACCCGGAAGCTGGGATACCTGGATCAATCCTCCTCAAAATCTTGTCTTTGCCGGCGAAGCTCAAACTTCAGGCGGACTCGTTCAACTGAAAGCCCTTGGAACTCCCATCTATCAAACCCGCTTCTCGGTGAGTGTAGCAGGTGGAAATATTACCGCCGGCGAGTATCAGTTTAAGTTTACCAGTGGCCCATTGACCGGTATCTGGCAAAACCAGTGGGGCGGGGTTGATGTTCAAATCAACCAGACCCAAACCTATACCTATGGCGTAGCAAGCTCGGGCGAACCGGCGCACAATACCATTACGCTGGCCAACGACAGGTTTTATGTGATGAACTGGAACAACACAGGCTACTCAAATACCCGGGCCATTTTTATGGAGCTGAGTGAGTCGCCCGCCGAAATTCTTTCTGTCACCCAAAACCCCATGATGCCAGGCTCCACCGACCCCGTGGAAATTCTGGTTGAAGCCGATGGGTCTCCGGCCCCCGAAGAACATATTTTTGTTCGCTACACCACCGACAACTGGGCGAGCTCCCAATTGGCCGAAGCTCAGTTCACAGGAGCTACCGGCACTGCCATTATTCCTGCTCAGGACAATGGAACCACCGTAAATTTCTATGTTTTTTCTTCGGTAATTACTGAGTTTGATGCAAACCACGATTTTCTCACCATCAATTATGAAAACAATGGTGGCGATAATTTCGATTATACCGTGGGCGATAGCTTAGTATGTGGCTCAACCCTGGCCTTAATTTCTACCCAACCAGCCTTTCCGCTTCACAATTCCGATGTCATTCTCACCTTCAATGCCGATTTGGGCAATGGCGGTTTGGCCGGATACGAAGGCGAAGTATATGTGCACACAGGAGTTATCACAAGTGAAAGCACAGGCACCAGCGACTGGAAATATGTGAAAACCGACTGGGGAGAGAATACTCCCGAAACTCATCTCACCCGTATCAGCGACAATCTCTACGAGCTTCAAATAGCCAATATCCGCGAGTATTACGGAGTTCCGGCCAACGAAGAAATCCTGCAAGTGGCCATGGTTTTTCGTAGCGATGAGCCCGTAAACGGAACCGCTTATCTCGAAGGAAAAACCTCCGATAACCAGGATATTTTTGCAGAGGTGTATGCCGATGAGCTTCAGGTGAAAATTACCTACCCGGTAAGCGATAATCCGTTGCTCGACGCCAACAGCTTAGTTCCGGTGTGCGTTGCTACCCTGCAGGCCGACAGCGTTCAGCTCTTTATCGACGACAGCTATCTGGCTTCTGCCACCGACGAGAGTCTGCTCTATGGTCTCAATACCAGCACCATAACCCCCGGAAGTCATTTTCTGATTGCCAAGGCACACAAGCTTAGCGAACAGAAAACCGATACTGTGGTTATTTATTTGCGCAACGAAGTTTTGGTAGAAGCCTTGCCCGAAGGTGCACAACCCGGGGTGAATTATCTGAACGGTACTTCGGCCACTTTAGTACTCAGCGACCCTGCAGCCCAAAAGGATTTTGTTTTTGTGTTAGGCGACTTTAACAACTGGCAGGTGAACGAGTATGCATACATGAAAAGAACCCCCGATGGCAACTATTTCTGGATTACCCTGACCAATCTGGAGCCCCAAAAAGAATATGCCTATCAGTTTTATATCGATGGAAATCTGAAGATTGCCGATCCTTACACACACAAAATTCTCGACCCCTGGAACGATAAATGGATTCCCGAAGAAACCTATCCCGACTTGCTGGAATATCCCTTCGGAAAAACAACCGGAATTGTGAGTGTTTTGCAAACCAATCAACCCGAATACGATTGGCAGGTGGAGAATTTCATTCCTTCAGCCATTCACGAAACCCAGTCAAATCTGGTTATCTATGAGCTGTTAATACGCGATTTTGTGGGCGATAGCCGCATTGCTTCCGTAACAGACTCACTGGATTATCTGAAAAATCTGGGCATTACGGCCATTGAGCTGATGCCGGTGAACGAGTTTGAAGGCAACGACAGCTGGGGTTATAACCCATCGTTCTATTTTGCCCCCGACAAAGCCTACGGAACCCAAAACGACTATAAAGCCTTTGTAGATGCTTGTCATGCTCGTGGCATAGCAGTGATTCTCGATGTGGTTTTTAACCACAGTTTTGGCCAGTCGCCCATGGTTCAAATGTATTGGAATGCCGCCACCGACGCGCCTTCGGCTCAAAATCCCTGGTACAACCAAATAGCAACCCATCCCTTGAGCCCCGGTTACGATTTTAACCACGAGAGTCCCCATACCCGCCAGTTTTTCAAAGATGTGCTGAGCTACTGGATGAACGAGTATAAAATCGACGGTTTCCGCTTCGACCTTTCCAAAGGCTTCACCCAAACCAACTCGGGCAGCGATGAGGGCTATTGGAGTCAATACGACCAAAGCCGCGTGAATATTCTCACCGACTATTATAACCACATTAAAACTGTGGATGTCAATTCCTACCTCATTCTCGAACATCTCTCCGACAATTCGGAGGAGGCGGCTTTGGCCAATACAGGCATGTTGCCCTGGGGAAAAATGACCAACGAGTTCAATCAGGCCACCATGGGCTGGCAGGACAACAGCGATTTTAGCTGGGCCTACTACAACGAACGAGGCTTCACCTATCCCAATCTTATCCCCTTTATGGAAAGCCATGACGAGGAGCGGCTTATGGTGAAAAATCTGGAATATGGAAACTCCACCACAGGCTACGATGTACAGGATTTGAGTACCGCCCTATCGCGTCAATCGGCCGTGGCTCCCATGTTTTTCATGGTTCCCGGACCTAAGATGATTTGGCAGTTTGGCGAGCTGGGCTACGATTACAGCATCAACTATTGCCCCGATGGCACCATTAGCGAAGATTGCCGAACCAGTAAGAAACCCGTTCGCTGGGACTATTTCAGCGATTTGGAGCGGCAAACCATCTACAAAACCTTTGCCGCCATGGCTCAGCTGAAAACTTCGCAGCAAGCCTTTATCTATGGCAATTATGGCAAAGATTTGGGCGGAATGGTAAAACGGGCCTGGGTGAGTCACAGCAGTTTAAATGTGTGTGCCGCCACCAATTTCGATGTGGTTTCCCATACCGTGAATCCTGGTTTTCAGCATACCGGCACCTGGGTAAACTATTTTACCGGCGAAACCCTTCAGGCCGATGCCAATACCACCATCGAATTGCAACCCGGTGAATTTTATGTGTTCACAGACCAGAATCTGGGACGTCCGTTTGTAAATCTCACTGTAAAAGTAATTCGCGAAGAAGACCAGACTCCCATTGTAGGAGCACGGGTTTATCTCGAAGATTTGGGCGAGTTTACCACCAACGGACAAGGCGAAGTGGCTTTTTTGCCCTTCAGCAACCGTGGCTATAATTACCGCGTTGTGGCTGGAACCCAGCAAAAAACCGGAACCATAGCTGTTTCTGCCGACGACCAAACCGAAATTATTGCCATTCGCAGTGTCGATGGGTTGACCGAAAATCCCGAATCGCGCATCGGTATTTACCCCAATCCCGCAACCAACTATTTCACAGTGCTTGATGCCAATGGCTTCGAAATGAGCATTTATAGCCTTCAAGGGCAATTGCTCTATGAGAAACCGGTGAATAAAGCTGTGGAAAAGATTTCGGTGAGTGAGCTTCCTGCGGGTGTTTACCTGATTAAATTTCGAAACGAAAATTATTTTTTTAACGACAAACTAATTATTAAATAATCTTTTATTTTTGTGATTGTTAACTTATTATGAATTTCAAAAAATTTGATATATGAAGAAGATTTTACTTACAATTATTTTAGTCTTTCTCGTTTTTCTGGGCTTTGCGCAAACAACCCTTACTTATCCACAGAGAGTTGCAAATTATTATACATCCTGGAGTGATAATGGTGGTAATTTCGACCAAGGTTCTTACCAGGTTGGTTTATGGGCTGGTGGCGGAGGTGTCAAACAATCGGTAATGTGGAGAAAATTCAGTACAGATGCTACAGGAACATCAACTTGTGACCGAGCACTTCAAATAGGAGATCAATTTGTCATAACCGTTTCATCTACAAGAGCCTATGGGCAAATTGGTTTTGCATTGTTAGCTTCTCCAACAACCACAGAAACTTGGGGGGACAGATACAATAATTATGCATTGCAAGCAAATATAGATGGTCCCGGTATAAGTGGGAGCTATGAGTGGTATATCAAATATAAAAATAATGCCATTTCAACTTCTGGTATCTATGGAACTGAGGGTTGGAAAAATTTTACTTTTACCATGCTGCTCACTGCCCCCGATCGGATGAATATTACCATAACTGATGGAACTTCGACGACCCATTTTTACGATGTCCAATTAAACTCATCCAATCCCATAACAGATTACGCCATATTTCTGCAGGATGATTGGAATGGCTCATCAAGAGAAAATATCTATTGGGGATTAGGAGCTGATGCCACACAACATAAGCTTACGGCAACAGGTGGAGTGAGTATGGGAGCCAGCAATAGTGATTTTGAAGTTAGCGGAGCAATTACAGATGGTTTATTGGCAAACAGCTCAATTGATGTTAGCACAAATTCTTTCACTAAAACCGGAAGTGGGATATTGACCTTGAGCGGAGCAAATTCATTTTCAGATAATATGAATATATCTGGAGGATCCTTAAGAATAAATGGCTCTATTGATGTAACCAATAGCATTTTGGTGACTGATAACGCCACATTGGACATAAATGGAACATCATCAATAGGGTGCAATAATCTGTTAACAAATAGCTTAACACATGTTAATATACAACCAGGAAAAGCCCTGACAGTTAATGGGAATTTGAGTAATTCAGGTTTTTTTACTTTGT
>DYSN01000188.1 GCA_020718205.1 Draconibacterium orientale | reverse complement strand
GGGTGGCACCATACTCGTTTGCATATGTTTTCAGGTATGGTGTCCCCCTATTTCCTGGCGATACGCCTCTCTGCAATGTCAAAGTGGTTATTTAATATTGCCAAGATATTTTTGTTGTGATCTTGTGCCAGCAAAGCATAATCGGAATAAACCATAATAGTGTTGTATTTCCACTTATCAGTTAAGTCCTTCCAATCGTTTTAAAATAGTTGGTTTTGAATAACGATTTTTTCAAAATCGACTATGCAAATGAACGGTACCACTTGATTAAGGAAGAGGGATCGTCGGACAGCACTGTCGGTTTAGTTTGAAGAGTAGCAATATTAACTCCAAGCATTGAAGCATTAGTTCTTAATGTCTGACATTTGCTTGACAACTTGACGAATTCGTCTGATAAAAAATCAATTTTATTCGGCAGAACGGGGGCAGAGTCAAACAAGCTATGTCGAAGAACTGTACAATCGAGTAGCTTTTGTACGGGTAAATTGCCTTGACAAATTTCATCCCACAGTAATCGATATGTTTGCTCGTCGAGAGATAAGCAGTCTCTCATAAGTTCTTCTTGCTGTTTTGCAAGGATGCTGCCAAGCCGGTATGCAGTGAAACCGGACAAGGCTCCGAAGCCAAAAGCTGGTGACAAAGCAAAGAAGGCCCCAATAGCACCGCTACGAATTGCATCTTTTCCAGCATCACTAAGATTCTCACCAGCAAGACCATAAGCCAACATGAAGCCAATGAACGCTGAAGTGCCTGCTGAACCAAAGAAATCCAGAGGATCAACATAGACAGACAATGATTTCCAAGATGCAACAATTCCTGCAAGGATATTTTCAACACCACCGGCCATGAGAATTGGGTTTTTCGTAATCAAAGCAAAACTTATCTCTAGGCTCCCTTCGACAAAAGTATCGAAAAAAGTTCCTACATCCATCTTCAACGAGCCATGCAGCGCTGCAATCAAATCGATAGATCCCTCGGCAATTGCAAAGAAGCCAACTCCTGTTTCGCACAGATTAATTTGCATCCATCCACGGTGGATTCCAGCCTCTTCGAGTAATTTTCCCAAACCCGATTGCGATAACCCTGGAATTGGAATTCCTGCTTTAGTTGGAAAGTCTGTTAGCAGAACATGCCCCGCATGTTTTATACCTTCAAATGGACCATGCGAAGAAATTGTTTTCGGAATATCTAAAAAAAGATCATGCCCTGCCGCATAGCGATGCCCATATCCTGACACTGAGTCCGCTAACGGGTATTTAGCCAGCGTTGGAAACATACCATCCACAAATTGCCGTAATTCGTTGGCCGGAATGTGCATGTAGGCCAATTGAGTCGGTACAATCGTGACCGATGCATCTAAAAGATTATTAGCATCCACAAAATTACTCCAAGTCTATTTTTGAACTGCGGATAAACGCGATAGTACGATTTCCTTTATGAGATTGAGCTGCCCTGATCAGCGGCTTTCGACAACTCATCTCCATATTTCTCCCAGATCGCATCAACAGCTTTTGATGAAGCTTTTTTTAGGACATTGAGAAAACGTTCAGTATCAGTTTGTTTGTTGCTGGAAGTTGCAAAATATCCAGCGATAGCTGCCAAGCCAACTCCCGCTATAACCCATCCGACTGGGCCAGCAATTGAGGACCCTACAAAAGCTGCAGTAATGGAAGTCACTATGCTTGCTCCCCAGCCAAGTGCCGCACCAACACCGCCTATTACCATCCCGATACCGGCTGTACCGCCGGCTAAACCTATAGACGCTTTGATCAGATTTTGTTTTTCCTGTGCTGATGGAGCTAGAACAGCCTCACTAAGTCTGCAGGCAGCCTCCATTTGTGGTGGTGTGAATGATAAAACTGTTTTAAAAATATTACGAACAGAGGCTGTCAATATCTGTGCATCAACATAACTAAGATATTTTTCAGCCTCCGGTTTTGTCTTAAGGACTTCTGCAAATTTCATATCTATTGTACTTTCCAGCGCAGCTTTAAATTTGTAACACTTCAGTTGAGATTCAGTTGTCTGTTCGCTTGAAGCGCCAAACTCCTGAGTGGCCAGATTTTCTATTGCCGCAGCGTCTTTTTCAGCCTGGGACTGAAAGGCTTCCCTTCCTAAACTAATAGCACTTTCTATAGCACTCGTAGCTTTATTCTTTCCTAAACAAATTGCGCCTTCAACAGCAGTCGCAGCTTGATCCGAAAATTTGCCAAACGCTGCCCTGAAATTATCAAAATCAATTTTGCCAGATCCATTGGAGGTATCGGTTTGGTTGTTTAATACATGGATGGGTGCGCCACATCCTATGCATACTGTTGCTTTATCAGAAATATCCTTGCCACACTCACTACATTTGATCATTGTCATTTGGTTCTCCAAAGGTTTGGTTGAAGATAGTAAATAACAGCAGTTTGTTTTCTCCATGATTCAGTAAGCCTTGGTAAATGCCCCAAGACCTAATAAAAAAGCTGCTTGCTTCGCGTACTCGTTGCTTTTTGTTTCAAAAAAAACACTATATTTTCTCATGATTGCTTGACCTATCGATATAATTCAGCAACTCATTTTCCAGTTCTTTTTGCAACCCCTCTGGACTGATAACTCTAATATGTGGAATCCAGTATCGTACAATCGGTATTATTTGGTTTACGTGTCCGAATTTGGCTGAAATGATGAGTCCTCCATCCTCCAATTCCTTTTCTATAACCTGATTAGCTATCAATTTTCGGCGCTTGAAATAAGCCGCAATCTCGAAATTAATTTTTAAGACGATTTCTTTCTTCTCCTCACAAATCCAGATACCATCTTCTTCCCGCAACATCTTGTCGATCTCTGGCTCTTGTGCAAAACGAGTATCAAGTTGACGTACTCCTTCTAATTTAGAAAAAGAAAAAGTCTTTAGCTTGTCTCCATCACGCGCTACGAGATACCAGATTCCTTTATGATTGATCAGTTTATACGGGGCAATTGAATCATAGTGTTTGTATCCTTCTCCTTTTTTGTAATCGAAGGTTATATGGCTTCTGGCGATAATAGCCTGCTCCAACTGGCGGAATATTGTATCTTTACCAGAAATATTTTCATAATTATGTCCTTTAACTAGAAGAGTTGATTGGATACGAGTATCAAATATATCTCCCAGAAAGTCATCGGAAAGAGATGGAAATAAGCCTCGAACACCAGCCAAACTTGCGAAACGCTCAATGTCGCGAGTGTTTAGTTTTCCAAGATAAGTCGGATCGAGGTGATACTTCCCCTCGGATTTTTGCAAGGGGAGATAAGCAAATCTCACATTGAGGTCGCGCTGGATCGTTCGTAGGTTGACACCGAATTCATCGGCTAAAGACAAAGGATCGAGTTTCTCTCCTTGGTTGAGCTTAACCAGAATTTGTGAAAGTCTATAAACAAGTGTGTCATGGTTGCCGGTCGTCATATTTTAGCTGTAAACTCCCAATGTGGTGTGGCTGCCATGCGATAGATATTAGCAACGTGGCAGTATGTTCAATATAGACTGAATGCAAACCGTTTTGATATGATGCCATTATCTCCTATGACAATGACAGGTGGTGTCGTTTTTTTATTTATTTTTTGAGGTCTGCAAATAATTCTGTGTAAAAGGTATTTTTTCTGATTTCAGAAAGTTGGCATTCTGTCACCAAAAGATGTTGACTTTCAGACAACTCCACTCCAAAATAAAAGACTATACAAAAATACTAAAAATAGTGCTGTGCTGTTCACAAAAATTATC
>DYSN01000015.1:7428-48043 GCA_020718205.1 Draconibacterium orientale | reverse complement strand
GAATTGTGAATTTCAATATACTTTTACGACCTTTTTAGACCGGACTCATTAATTAATAGAAGTTGAAAAGTATATTGGGTCTCCTTCCCATCTGTCATCTGCAAATTTCAAAATTGTAAAACAAATCATTTCTATAAAAGTAAAGCCGGTTGTAAAGCAAAAACAACCTCCCAAATTGCAATTTTTTATGCAAACGATTGAAATAAAAAGTCTAATCTATAACCTTTCTAAATTGTTGAAATTTAGCCCGAATTGGCCTTTTTGGGGAAAAAGGCCGCTATTTTTATTAATTTTGCGCCTCGTTTTGCAAGCTTAGTTGTGAAACCAAAAAACTGATATTTATAATACTTTTATACAATGGAAAAAAAGAAAAAATTTATCACTTGTGATGGAAATTATGCCGCTTCGCACATAGCTTATATGTTCAGCGAAGTTGCTGCTATTTATCCGATTACGCCATCTTCGAATATGGCCGAATATGTGGATGAGTGGGCAGTCGACGGAAGAAAAAATATTTTTGGCGAAACTGTTACCGTAACCGAAATGCAATCGGAAGGTGGTGCTTCGGGTGCCGTTCACGGCTCCTTGCAATCGGGTGCTCTTACCAGCACATTCACCGCTTCCCAGGGTTTGTTACTGATGATTCCAAACATGTACAAAATTGCCGGCGAATTGCTCCCCGGTGTATTCCATGTGAGTGCAAGAAGTTTAGCCGCTCAGGCTTTGTCAATTTTTGGCGACCACAGCGATGTGATGTCGGCCCGTCAAACTGGTTTTGCGTTCTTAGCAACCGGTGGTGTTCAGGAAGTGATGGATTTAGCGGGTGTTGCTCACCTCACCGCCATCAAATCGAGAATTCCTTTCGTGCATTTCTTCGATGGTTTCCGCACCTCTCACGAAATTCAAAAAGTTGAAGCTCTTTGCGAAGACGATTTGGCTCCGCTTCTCGACAGAAAAGCCCTTCAGGATTTCAGAGATAGCGCCTTGAGCCCCGAAAACCCCGTAACCCGTGGTACTGCTCAAAACCCCGATATTTATTTCCAGGCCCGCGAAGCTGCCAATCCATTCTACGATGCGTTGCCCGATATGGTAGAAAGCTATATGAATGAAATCACCAAACTCACTGGCCGTGAATATCACCCATTTACTTACTACGGTGCGCCCGATGCTACCGACGTAATTATTGCCATTGGTTCTGTAACCGAAACCATTAAAGAAGTTATCGACTATAAATTGGCCAAAGGCGAAAAAATAGGCTTGGTTTCTGTTCATCTTTACCGTCCTTTCTCCGCCAAATATTTCTTCAGGGTGATGCCCGAGTCTGTTAAAAGAATTGCAGTTCTCGACAGAACCAAAGAACCCGGAGCCAATGGCGAACCTCTCTATTTAGACGTGAGAGATTTGTACTATGGTAAAGAAAATGCGCCTGTGGTTGTAGGCGGTCGCTACGGCTTGAGCTCCAAGGATACTACTCCTGCTCAAATTATAGCAGTTTTTGATAACCTGAAATTGCCAGAACCTAAAAATAGATTCACCCTGGGTATTGTAGACGATGTTACCTTCCTTTCATTACCTGTTGGCCCTGAAGTTTCAGTGGTTCCTGTCGGTACTTTCGAAGGTAAATTCTATGGTCTTGGTGCCGATGGTACTGTGGGTGCCAATAAAAACTCCATCAAAATCATTGGCGATTATACCGATAAATATGCTCAGGCCTATTTTGCCTACGACTCCAAAAAATCTGGTGGTTTCACAGCTTCTCACCTCCGTTTTGGCGATAACCCAATCCGCTCTACCTATTTGGTGGGTACTCCCGACTTTGTGGCTTGTCACGTGCCTTCTTACCTGACCAAATATGATATGTTGGCCGGAATCAAGGAAAATGGCGTGTTCCTTCTCAATAGTATCTGGGACGAAAAAGAAACTCTCGAGCATCTTCCAGCCAATATGAAAAAAACTCTGGCCGAGAAGAACATCAGCATGTATATGATTAATGCTACCCAAATTGCCATGGAAATTGGTTTGGGTAACCGCACCAACACCATCATGCAAGCTGCTTTCTTTAAGGTTGCCAATGTGATTCCTTTCGATTTGGCAGTTAAAAAAATGAAAGAATTCATCATCAAATCCTACGGAAGAAAAGGTGAAGAGATTATCAATATGAACTATGCTGCCGTTGATCGTGGTGGTGATGTAGTAAAAGTTGAAATCCCTAAAGAATGGGCTAAACTCAACGTTGAAGCTGAAGAAGAAAAAGCAGCAAAAGCAGTTCCTGAATTCATCAGAAGTATTCTCGAACCTGTAAATGCTCTTAAAGGCGACGATTTACCTGTTTCTGTGTTCCGTGGTCGCGAAGATGGTACTTTCCCAGCTGGATCTGCCGCCTACGAGAAACGTGGTATAGCTGTGGAATTGCCTGAGTGGATTGCCGAAAACTGTATTCAGTGTAACCAATGTTCCTATGTTTGTCCTCACGCCGCCATCCGTCCTTTCATCATGAATGAAAACGAAGTGGCCAATGCACCAGAAGGCACTGTTACTTTAGATGCTCAAGGCAAGGAACTCAAAGGATATCAGTTCCGCATTCAGCTTTCTGCATTAGATTGCACAGGTTGCGGTAACTGCGCCGAAGTTTGTCCTTCGAAAGAAAAATCGCTGGTAATGAAACCAGCCGAAACCCAAATGGCCGAAGCCGACCGTTGGACTTATTTTGCAGAAAATGTAACTTACAAAACCAACTTAATCGATCCTTCCAAATCGGTTAAAAATTCACAGTTTGCTCAACCATTGTTCGAGTTCTCCGGAGCTTGTGCTGGTTGCGGTGAAACTCCCTATATTAAAACCATTACCCAGCTTTATGGCGACAGAATGATGGTGGCCAACGCTACCGGTTGTTCGAGCATCTATGGCGGTTCGGCTCCATCGACTCCTTATTGTAAAAATGCTCAGGGCGAAGGACCAGCATGGGCCAACTCATTATTCGAAGACAACGCCGAATATGGTTATGGTATGGCTGTTGCTGTGAAAAAACTACGCGAACGTATTGCCCGCAAACTCACCGAAGTGCTGGCTGCCGGCGTGACCGAAGACCGTAAAGAAGCATTTTCTTACTGGTTGGAAACCAAAGATAACGCCGATTTATCTAAAGATGCTTCTACCAAACTCAAAGCAGTTTTGGAAAATGCAACAGATGATTTGGCCAAAGAATTGATGGCACTGAGTCAGTATTTCACCAAACGTTCGGTTTGGATTTTTGGTGGCGACGGTTGGGCTTACGATATTGGTTATGGCGGTTTAGACCACGTTTTAGCCTCTGGCGAAGATGTGAATGTTTTGGTTCTCGATACCGAGGTATATTCCAACACCGGCGGTCAGTCGTCGAAATCTACCCCAACAGCTGCTGTTGCTAAATTTGCTGCTTCCGGAAAGAAAATCCGCAAAAAAGATTTGGGTATGATGGCCATGACTTATGGTTATGTTTATGTGGCTCAGGTGGCCATGGGTGCCAGTCAGAACCAGTATTTCAAAGCCATGAAAGAAGCTGAAGCTTATCCAGGCCCATCTTTGATTATTGCCTATTCTCCATGTATTGCCCATGGTATTAAAGGCGGAATGAGTGGTACTCAGGATGAAGAGAAAATGGCAGTGGAAGCAGGTTACTGGAGCATGTATCGCTTCGACCCCAGATTGGAAGAAGTAGGAAAAAATCCATTCCAGTTAGACTCTAAAGAGCCTGATTGGAACAAATTCCAAAGCTTCCTGAAGAACGAGGTAAGGTACACTTCTTTAATGAAAGCCTTCCCCGAACAAGCCGATATCCTGTTCAAATTATCCGAAGAAAATGCCAAAAGACGTCACGAAAGTTATAAACGTATGGTGGCCATGGACTTCACTAAAAAATAATTATGAATGCTGAATAACAAAAAACCCGGAGTACAATTATACTTCGGGTTTTTTAATTATACCTTTTTTTTCTTTCAATACTCAGCATCCGACATATCCTTTTGACATTCGAACCGAAGGATTTTGTGGTTATATTCAAATTCAAATATCAACTCTTTCATAGTTAATTTTTTAATAACTGCATTGACTTTCCCGGCTACGAAAGCTTCCAATACCTTATTATAATCAGCAGTTGAGTCGTAATTATAATCATAACTTTGCCTGAATTTAATGATATCCCGATCATCAAAATTATAATTTCCAAATACTAAATCTTTGTTATAGAGACTATTATAATCGATTCTTAGAAATGTATACCTGGTATTGTAATCATATTCATAAATGGATAGCCTGGTATAGCCAAATTCGTTATTGAGTGCGTTGGTCAGGTTTTCGCCATCCTTGGAACAATTTGAAATATTATACACGCCCAAAAGTCTCTCATTCGCGGTTCGTAACGAGAAAAAGGGCCCTTCTTCATACTTTCTGCATGAGTTTAGAAGAAATGCTGTCATGATAATGAACAGGCCCGCCAACAGATATTTAAACTTTAATCCCATTGCTTTATCTTTAAATTAAATCCTAAATCGAATACCAAATAGTCAAAGCCTATGCCTTGTCTTCCAAACTTCGATGCCCCACCAAGGGCAGCATTGATTCCAAGTCTATTGTTAAAAAAGTAATCGAGCCCCACAAGCACAGATGGACCATATTCCAATGTAAACTCCTGATTAATAATATTTTGCTCAATAGTTCCAACAGCAATATCCAAATAGAAAGAATGGTAAAAAAAGTATTTAAACCCAATATTAAACCAGGGATTTACATGAGTTCCATAAAAATCGGGATAAACTCCAAAGCCAGTGTGAAATCCATAGCCCATTTTCTTACCCATTCGGGTTTGAAGCCTAAGTCCAATCATTCCATAACTGTTTCCAATTCCAGGCGAAATGGAAATGTATTGGTTATATGACAATTGCCGGAGGGGTTTGGAATGAATCAATTTAACTTCGTCGAAATAAATTCGGGCTGTATCCCCGCTATTTAGCTTGATTAACAAGAATTCCTGGGGATTCATGTCAACGATTTCGCCGGTTAAGCGGGAACCATTTTTTAGATGAACTGTAGATTCCAGAATTGATTGGGCACTGGAATCCAGGATGAACAGAAGCAATAGGATGGTTATTGTTGTTCTCATTTTTGATACTTTTTATGAAGTTTTACAATTATTCCAAGTTCCACAACTAAATATCTTGGTAAAACAAGTCCATTTTCATCGACATCGAAAATATCGAAATCACCATTATTGGGAATATATTCTGGTGCAATGCCCAAAGACACATTGAATCCAAAATTTCTTTTAATAAAAAGGTCGGTTCCAAGACTTATATAATAATTATAAACATCGATTTCTGATCGTGGAATTTGCTTTCGGTACAGGAAACCATAGGCGAGGTCGAGATATAGGTTTCTGTAATAATACCATTTGATCCCGGCATTATAGCGAATTATGGGCTCTCCTATAAATAAATCAAATTGTAAACCCAGACCCAAATGATAGGCGAAACCCATTTCTCCTCCCCGGCGTTGCTGAAATTTTACACCAATTCCTCCATAGCCATTACCAAAACCAAACCCGAAGGACGTATAGCGGTTATGGCTTCTTTGGAAAAATTTATCGCCCGATGGAGCAATTCGCTCAATATCTTTCCTTGCAATCCCGATTTCTGATTTATTGGGCAGGCGAAGGGTTATGTTATCTGAACTATCGCTGACAATCTCCCCAACTATCATGTCGCGATTCCTGAGATATATCATTTCATGGAAATCATTCAATGGGAATTCTTTCGGTTTGGTTTTGAAATTTCTACGATCCACCGTTATCCTAAGGATATGCTTTTTTGCGATGATCAAACTGTCGCCGTAGAAAGTAAATACTCGAACCGTGCTGTCATTGGGGTTGTTATGGTCGATTGTTCCTCTGATTCGGTCGCCATTAAGCATCAAAATATAATCGCTAAAATGCTTGGTTATGTCTGGTTTCAAGATAATTCTCTCAATAGAATTCACTGGAATACTTCGAAGGCTGTCTTTGGTATGAATTTCGATAAATTGTCTGGAATCCAATTTTTCAATAATCCCTGTAAAACTTTTGCGGTTATCCACCACTATAGCCTTCATATGCGTTTGAGCTTGCAGGAAAACAGTGGTGAAAACAAAAAGGAGAATGAAAATATTTTTTATCATATGGTTTAATCCTTTCCAAATTTATAGAATATGCCTATATCAAAACTCAGGCTCGATGGTTCTACAACCAAGCCGCTGCCACTTCTATCCATGGTGCCTATGGCTGCATTCAAGCCAAAATTCCTGTAAAAAACCCAGTCGGCGCCCAGTGAATAAGCAGTCCGGGCAATCTCAGGCCCTTCAATGAATGTGTAACCAACTGAAATGCCGACGTAGAAATACTTATAAAAAAAGAATTTCATCCCTCCCACAAGAATACCTATATTTTTCATCGATGCCTTTTTATATACGGCAAGGTTGGAAAAATTTCTGTTAATACCAACCCCAAAGTGATAGGCAAATCCCGCTATCCGACCAATTCTCTGTTGAAACCTAAATCCCGCTCCTCCATAGCTTGCCCCATAACCCAGCCCCAAACTAACGTATTTATTTTTACCCGATTCGATATATTTTTCATGCCGTGTATTGATGTCCTTTCGGCGGATGATAAGAATATCTTCGTAATTGAAGGTAATCACTCCTAAATCATCGCTTTGGATGGTTATAGATTTTTTTGGTATTTCATTGATGATAAATCCCGAAAAGCGATCTCCATTTTTGAGATAAACCATATCTGTCAGCCGTTTTTGCGCCATAGAAGTCAGGGCAATGGCAACGATGAATGAGAAAGTAAGAAGACTTCGCATTTTTTATAAATCTTTGGTATCCCGAAAGTAGTATATATTTTTTTATCATCCTAATAATATTTCCGGTTTTGTGTGGAAATATAATCGTGTATAATCAACGAATACCGAAGTGATTTAAATTTTTAAAATGCAGAATATTAGGCAATTAAAGCTTTAGGATTTGTGAATTTTTCCTTGATATAGTGCTCCACTGATGCTGTTATCGGTGGCACCTGTAACTTTGGAGTAAATATTGGTTTCGTTTAGCATTCTTAAAACCCCCAGAAATGCAAAAACGATGGCTTCCTTCATTTCAATTATATCTCTTTCAGGGGTATGAATTTTTTGTATTGTTAAATCAGAAATGCGCTTCATCAGAAAACTGTTGAATACTCCTCCTCCTGAAAACAATGCCTGCCCATAGGCTGGAAGTGTATTGAGCGTACCGGATATTTGAATGGCAACGTGTTCCACAAATGTTCGGAGTAGATTTTCGGCGCTATCCCTTTGCAATAAAATGGGTTCGACAAATTGATCTACCCATTCTTTCCCAAGCGATTTGGGATGAGACTGCAGATAGTAGTCCAAACTGTTGAGTTGCTCGAGTAACTGCTGGTTTAGGGATCCGCTTTCGGCAATTTTACCTTCTGCATCGTAGGGAAGCTGGAGTTCGTTGGCGAGTTTATTGAGAACGATATTGGCCGGGCAAATGTCAAAAGCAACCAGGTCATCAGCATTTTTATAGGAAATATTGGCGAAACCACCCACATTCACGCAGGCAGTGTATTCGGAGAACAGTAAATCGTCGCCAATAGGAACCAAAGGAGCTCCCTGGCCACCACGAGCCACATCCATACTTCGAAAATCGCATGCCACCAGCTGTGCACAAACTGCTGCCATAGCCGCGCCATCTCCAATCTGACTTGTATAGCCCAATGCCGGGTTATGAAAAATGGTATGTCCATGAAAGCCCACCACATCTACTTCCAGGTTGTTTTCCAAAATAAACTGATGAACCATTTCGCCATTGAGCCGGCCATATTCCACATGGGTTTTAACAAAGTCCAGAGCAGATGAATCTGGTAAAAAGTGCAATCGGTTTTCCCACTCAGCCGAATAAGGAATACTTTTCCACGGTCCGAGCCTGAAATTCCATTTCCCGTTGCTTTTCCAAAACTCTACACAGGCGATATCTATCCCATCGATAGAAGTGCCCGACATTACTCCAATGGCTTTATATGCTTTCATGTCAGATGAGGATTTCCTTAAGGATTTCGAGTTTTATTCCGCGGCTTCCTTTTAGTAAAATGGTTTTATGTTCCGGGGGGTTATTCTTAAAATAGTCCAGGGCAATGGTATTACTTTCGAAAAATTTAAAACCGGCAAATTGCGATTTTAAGCAATAAAATGCTTTCCCTACAAGGAAAACATCAGTAAAGCCGAGGCTTTGAATAAATTGCAGCACGTTTGTGTGCTCTTCATTTTCATAATTGCCAAGCTCCAGCATATCGCCGAGAATAAGCATTTTTTGCTGATTAGCCATCATGGAAAACGATATTAAGGCTTGTTTCATACTGCTTGGATTGGCATTATAGGCATCGAGAATCAAGGTGTTTTTTAAGCCTTTTTCAATTTGTGACCTGTTGTTGGTGGGTTTATATTGTTCCAGTGATTGAGCAATGTTTTCGGGGGAAATATTAAAATGCGCTCCCACTGCAATGGCCGAAGCTGCGTTGGTTAGGTTGTATTCACCAAAAAGATGAGTCGAAACTACGCGGTTATTCCAAAGAAATTTCAGAAAATGCTCGGATGGCTGAACCTGTACTTGAAACTGGCTCATTGTTGATGAACCATAGGAAATTCGGGACATGGAGCTGCTTTTTCCCATCAATAAATCATCGTCAGCATTCACAAATACAGTTCCGTTTTTCCTGGTAACCGATTCATAAAGAGCCAGTTTCGTTTTAATGATATTTTCGTAAGAACCAAACCCTTCCAAATGGGCCTTTCCAATATTGGTAATGATGCCAAAATTGGGTTGCGATAACTCACAGAGCTCAGCAATTTCGCCCACATGATTGGCACCCATTTCAATCACAGCAATTTGATGTTCGGGTTTTAAACGTAATAAAGTCAGGGGAACGCCGATATGGTTATTGAGATTTCCGAGTGTAAACAGCACTTTGAGTTCTGAGCCTAAAACAGTTGAGACGAGTTCTTTGGTGGTGGTTTTGCCATTGGTTCCGGTAATTCCAATTATAGGAATCCGGAATTTATTTCTATGCAATACTGCCAATTGTTGAAGAGTTTTCAGGCTTTCGTCGACCAATGTCATATTCTTGTCGGACAAATAAAACTCCGCATCATCAACTATTACATGGCTTGCACCCAATTCCAGTGCTTTAAGAGCAAAAGAATTGCCATTGAAGTTTTCGCCTTTTAGGCAGAAAAACAATTCTCCACTGCCGATATTTCTGGTATCAATAGAAACCCCGGTAGAATTGAAGAAGGTTTTGTAGATTTCGTTTAGCATTTTATGGCATAAAAAAAGTCATTTTGATACCGGATTTCTCCTTCTCAAAATGACTTGATTGATATTTTAAGTTATTACTTACTTCCGGACATTGGGCTACCCACGCGGGTCATGGCGCATCTGAACCCAATAAAATTGGTTGATTCGGTTTGATGTAAGAAACGACGAACCGAAGGACTCAGATAGTAAGCAGGGTCGGCCCAGCTACCACCTTTATATACTCTCACATCATCATTAATCATAGATGTTTTTCCATATTCATACATCAGGCTGGTAGCAGTACCAGTTTGAAGTGAATCGGGAATAGATTTCCAGTCTTCACCATTAATAATGGATGAAGTGAAATCGCCATCTAAGTGGTTAATATTATCAGATTTACGATAATTTTTTCTGCCTTCTGCTTCTTCAACGGTGATGTCTCTGTATTTGATTCTTCCAAGACTGTCTTTTGGAGCAATGAAGCCATCCTGATCGGTAACTTTTGTTTGGAAAACATTTCCCCTGTAAGCAGCCACATCGTCAAAATCGTCGAGAGAAGAAGGACGGTAAACATCGAGTACCCATTCGGCTACGTTACCACCCATATTATACAAACCATAATCGTTTGGGAAATAGGTTCCAACTTCGGTTGGAATGTCGGCACCATCGTTTAAAGCACCAGCAACCCCCATATAGTCACCGCGTCCTCTTTTGAAGTTGGCAACAAAATTTCCATAGTATTTTTTATCGTCGGTACGCACATAGTTACCATTCCAAGGATAGGTTTTTCTCTGACTAATGCGTTCGTACTGAGTATTTTCTATCAGACCCAATGCTGCATATTCCCATTCGGCTTCGGTGGGGAGGCGGTAATCGGGAAGAAGATAACCATCTTCCATGCGGGCAATGCGGGTACCGTCGCTGTTGGGGTTCAGGTTTTCAATGGGCTCGTTAACGAGACCTTCGTATTGCCCGGCCATATAAGCTGTGGTGTTGAAGTTGTTCTCGTCGGCCTGATCCAGGTCAATATCCAAAACTTTTCTTTCAACCAAACGCCATTCATTCACCCTGTCGGTGCGCCATTTGGCGTAGTCGTTGGCCTGAAGCCAGTTAACACCAACCACAGGATAATTTCTGTAGGCAGGATGACGAAGATAATTATCCACCAAAGGCTCATTAAAACCTAAGCGGCTTCTCCAAACCAATGTGTCGGGTAAAGCTTTACGGTGAACTTCGGGGTAGTTAACTCCATATACACGATTGAGCCAATAGAGAAACTCCAGATAATCCACATTAGCAACTTCGGTTTGATCCATATAGAACGATCGCATGGTTACGCGGCGGGGGAAGTTGTTTGTATTATAGACAACCTGATCCTGCGTTGTTCCCATAACAAAGGTACCTCCTTCGATGAGTACAAGTCCGGGACCGGTTTCCTGTTCAACATAATCTTTAACTTCAAAACCACCTGTTTCGGGGTCGTTATAGGACCATCCGGTGGTGCGGGAATCATCTTTTCCACCGCAAGAACTCAAGGCGACTGCAATAATCGCCATTGATACATATCCTATTGTTTTTCTCAAATTATACATTTATCGATTTTTTTTGCAAATTTAATACATTTATTAAAAACTGGGTGAAGGAATTGCATCCAATCTGGTGCGTCTTGAACGATACTGAGAACCTGTATCAAAGGTGTATCCCAGCGAAACTTCATGAGCACCACCTGTGGAGTTCTGCAATTTGGAAACAGTGACATCGTAACTATATCCAAACCGGAGATTTTTATACTCAAAACCCAGTAAAACTATGATGGCATCGCCATTGGTAATATCATGACGATACCATGCTCCAATAACGAAAGGATTCTTGTTAAAGTATACTCCAATATTGAGTTGTTTAAAATTATCTTGTTGCTGATAGATAATATTGGGTGAAATGGTAATCCGGTCGTAACGGGCACCGCGGTATTTACGATTTCTTAAATCGATCACGGCACCTCCGTGCAAGGTAACTTTCATGTGAAGTTTAGATAGTTTATCATCGTAAAAGCCATTGGAAGGCTGGGTGAGGTGATCCACAGAAACGCCCCCAAAGAAAATATCCTTGTAGGTATACACTGCACCGGCGCTAAAGTCAACAATGCTTTTGCTTGTAGATGCCGGAGCTACCTCTTCGGTTTCGAAAACCAATCCACGGATGGGGTCGAACTGGTCGCCCCATGTTAGTGATCCCCAATCTAACCTGCCTTGAAAAAAACTGGCTTTTACCCCGAAGTTAACAAACATTTCGCGGTTTATTTTTAACCTGTAACTGTACAAAGCACTGATTCCCCCACTTACTAAAATCCCCTGCCCGGCTCTGTCGGTCATAAAGGATAAACCCACACCACTGTTAATCGCCGGCAGATATTGGTCGTATGACGCACCATAAGTTACAAAATCAGCTTCCATCAAAGGCCATTGATTTCTATAATTGAGGGTGAGTCGTGGCGTTAAAGCTGACCCCGCAAGCGCAGGGTTCAGGTATAAAGGGTTTGCGTAAAACTGCGAAAAATGTGGGTCTTGCGCCATAGTTAAGCCCGAAAAGCTAACAATCAGCAAGGTGAAAATGATTTTCGTTAGTTTGTTGTTCATATGGTTATTCAAATTTGAACAGGTTCTGTCGTTTAAGAAAACAATATTACGAATATTTTTTTGATTACTAAAAATATTTATTCGTCAATTTCCTTTGGCAAAATGTATTGTATTTTGCTGGTTATACCTGCATCATACAATTTTTGTTTCGGCTCCACGAATTTAAATTTTGATTTTCCCAAACAATTTCCTGATTGTTAAAATTTTTTTACTTCTCCGTCAAATTTAGCAATAATAAAAACAGTATTCAATGTAAAAAATTATCATTTTGCAAAAAGAATTTACATTGGTCAAATTGTTGTTTAGTTAAATTTCTCATAATCGACCACTTTGGTAGTTGATTGGTTGTCTGATATTAAAAATGACATGATAGCTTGTATAATAAATTTAAATTTGTGCCGTTACTTAAGTGAGTTTTCGAAAATATATCATTTATTTCGATAATACTGTTTAGTAGCCAAAAACAAAATTCTAAGCAATGAAGAGTCTTCACTTACTATTAGCGTTAATTGTTGTGCCTGTCATGATTTTTGCTCAGGCCACAACCCAAAAAGCGGAAATTAAATGGATAGAACGTTCCGCTTCGGCATCCGATTCTTTATTTTCTCTGTATTTCGAGGGGATGAGAAATTACGGATCCACGGGTCTTATTCCTTATTATTATGCCGAAATTGATATGCCACTCCATCAAAGCCTGGCAGAACTCCATATTGCGAATGTTTTGGAGATGTCATTTGCCTTCCCCAAAAATGTTTACGATGATTTATTGGTCGATTTGAAAGATGATTACAAGCCGGTTTACCAGGTAAAATTAAAAGATGGTAGAAAGTTTGCTCAGGTTTATGTGCCCTGCATCGTTCAAAATCCCTTGCCGGGATATATAAACCGCATGCAGAGCTTCGATTTGGAATATACCTTGGAAGACTCTGATTTTGACACTGAAAAGTCATTAAATGCCAATCATTTCGCCGCCAACTCGGCTTTGCAATCTGGTAGTTGGTATCAGTTTAAACTTACCGAAAGTGGCATTTATAAGATTACCTATGACCAGGCCTCAGCTGCCGGAATGAATTTCAGCGGAATTTCTTCACAAAAGATTAAAGTCTATGGATTTGGAGAGATGCTCCCTGAAAGCAATAACGAATTGATGTTTCCCGATATCCCCGAAGTGGCTATAAAAATGATGGATGGCGGAGATGGTAGTTTTGATGCCGGAGATTATATTCTTTTTTATGCTCAGGGATCTGATAGTTGGAAATATTCAACAAGCAATCATGTTTTCGAGCACAACATCAATGTGTATAGCCGCGAATCGTTTTATTATATGGTCATCAGCGAAGGAAACGGAAGACGAATTCAAACTATTTCAAACTCGCAAACTGCCAACTTTACCGCCAATACCTTTGTGGATTTTGATGTGGTGGAAGATGAAAAATACAATCTGATTAACTCCGGAAGGCGCTGGTTTGGTGATAAATACGAGTTTACCACCGAATATCAATATCCTTTTAATTTCGATAATATAGCAACAGGGTCCGATGTGTTTGTTAACGCCTTATTTGCAGCCCGCTCCACCACTTCGAGCCGTTTTACCATCGAAGCTTTCGGTGAATCGAAATCGGTAAGTATAGGTTCTATCCCATCGGGGAGCTATCCATCCTACGCCATAAATGGTGAAATAAAACATAGCTTTACACCAGCTACCACGCCTTCTTCATTCAATATTAAAATAAACTATAATCAACCCACATCGAGTAGTGCGGGCTGGCTCGATTATATTGAAGTGATTGTATTGAGAAATCTGGTGTTCAATGGTTCTCAGATGACTTTCAGGAATCCCGCCACCGTTGCCGAAGGCAGGGTTACAGAGTTTGTAATGCAAAGCGAATCGGGACAAAATGCCGAAGTTTGGGACATCACTAATTTTACCAATCCGGTGCTTGTATCAACCTCAGTTCAGGGGAATTCGATTTCGTTCAAATCGGCCACAACCGAATTGCGTGAATTCATGGCATTTGATGAAGCAGACGCCCTGCGCACAGAGTTTGTTAAGACCATAGGCAATCAGAATTTACATGGCGATTCCAACTATGACTATATCATTATCACGCATCCGGACTTTATGGAGCAAGCCAACGAATTGGCCGACTTTCACAGTGAAACCAGTCATTTGGATGTGTACGTAACCACTTTGGAGTCCATTTATCACGAATTCAGCAGCGGCAGGCAGGACGTGAGTGCCATTCGCGATTATATGCGTTGCGCCTGGGAAAATTCCAATAAAAAGCTCAAGTATCTTCTTCTCTTTGGCGATGCCAGCATGGATTATCTAAACCGTGTGGAAAACAACACCAATATGATTCCCACCTGGGAAGATGTTGAGAGTCTCAACCCCATCACCTCGTTGGCTACCGACGATTTTTTTGGATATCTTGATGAGAACGAGGGTGATTTGTCGTTCGACGAGATTGATTTGGGTATTGGCCGTTTTCCGGTGGTAACAGCTGCCGAAGCTCAGGAAATGGTGAATAAAGTAAAGCATTACAAGGGCACAGCCGAAGGCGTAAAAGCCGATTGGCTCAACAGTATTTGTTTGATTGCCGATGACGAAGACAGCAATCTGCATATCTCAGATGCCGACGAATTAAGTGTTTTGGTGGATAGTATATACCCGGCAGCCAATCTCGATAAAATTTATGTGGATGCCTATGCGCAGGAATCAACTCCCGCTGGTCAGCGTTATCCAAAGGCCAACGAAGCCATTAACGAGAAAATAGACAGAGGAGCCCTGATAATTAGTTATACCGGTCATGGTGGAGAAGTTGGCTGGGGTCAGGAGCGATTTCTCGATGTGCCAGATATTCAGTCCTGGACCAACTACAAGCATTTGCCGGTATTTTTGACGGCTACCTGCGAGTTTGCCCGCTATGACGATCCAAATCGTGTGAGTGCCGGAGAGCTGATTTTCTTAAACGAAGATGGTGGGGGAGTGGCTTTATTCACCACATCAAGAGCCACTTATGCCGGATCAAATATGGTAGTTTCCACCAATTTTTATAAAATTGCCCTCACCCGGGAACAAGATGGATACCCTACTTTGGGTGAATTGCTGAAAAAAACCAAATTAGCCAGCGGCGGAAGCGATAATGTGCGGAAGTTTGTTTTGTTGGGCGACCCCGCCATGAAGATGAATATGCCAGAGAATAAGGTTCGAATTACTTCCATAATCAATAATGGGACCCAATTGGAAACCGATACACTGAAAGCGCTCTCAAACATTACTATTTCGGGCGATATTGTGGATGCCAACAACAACCCTATGTCGCAGTTTAATGGATATGTCTATCCTTCCATTTACGATAAACCCACCATCGTCAGCACACTTGCCAACGATGCAGCAAGCAAGATTTTTGATTTTGAGCTTCAGAAAAATATTATTTATAAAGGAAAGGCCGATGTAGTGAATGGCCATTTTGAGTTCACCTTCATCGTTCCCAGGGATATTGCCTATAATTATGGTAAGGGAAAAATCAGTTTTTATGCCGAAAACGGCCATACCGATGCCAAAGGATACGACAGAGAGATTATTATTGGAGGATACGACGATTATTCAACCACCGACGAATCGGGTCCCGCTATTCGTTTGTATGTGAATCAAATTAATTTTATAAACGGAGGAATTACAAACGAAAATCCTGTGCTCTTAGCTTACGTTACCGACGACAACGGCATAAATACCACCGGAAATGGAATTGGGCATGATATATCGGCCACATTAGACGGTGATCCGAACTCGGTAAAAATTCTCAACGATTATTATGTGGCCGATGCCAATAGCTATAAAAGCGGAGCCATTCAATTCCCGTTTTTTAATCTGGAAGACGGTGCCCACAGCATAGAGCTGAAGGTTTGGGACATACACAACAATTCATCCAAAGCTTCCATTGATTTTGTGGTGGTGTCGGGCGATGAAATGACCATGGAAAACCTGTTTAACTATCCCAACCCTGTGACTGATTACACTATTTTTTCATTTGAACACAATCAGGCTAAGGAAAATATGGATGTGTCAATAGATATTTATAGCATTGATGGTAAATTAGTTACCAGATTGGAAGAAAGTTTTCTGGCGGATAGTTACCGCAGTAATGAAATCAGATGGGAGGTTACCGATGAGTATGGAAACCGACTGATGAAAGGCATTTATATCTATCGGGTTACCATAAAAACCGAAAGTGGAAATGAGACTTATAAAGCAAATAGAATGGTTGTTATAAAATAAGGGTTATGAAAAGATTATTTACAGACAGGCTTTTAATTATCAGCATTTTAACCTTGAGTCTGGGTTTGTCGTTTGCTGGTTTTTCACAATCGGTTTTAAGATCAGGACATTGGTATAAAGTTGCGGTTGAGAATGATGGAATCTACCAGTTAACTTACCAGGATTTTGCAGATATGGGCTTTGATATTACCAATATCGACCCCGCAAAGATTCAGGTTTATGGAAATATCGAAGGCGTGTTGCCAGAGCCCAATAATATTGTGGTTCCGCATGATTTGCTCGAGAATGCCATTTATGTTCACGGACAGGAAGATTCGAGTTTCGACCCGGGCGATTATGTGGCATTTTATGCCAAAGGCCCCAATAAAGTGGAGTATGAACGATTACTTGAACGATTCCGCTACAATGGCCATCCCTACAGCGATTTGAATTACTATTTTATTACAGTGGGCGAAACCGATGGCAAGCGAATAGAAAATGTGGTAAGTTCCACAGAAACACCTTATAAAACGGTTACCGATTTTCTCGATTTTCAGTATCACGAGGTGGATTTGGTGAATTTTGTTAAATCGGGGAGGAAATGGTTTGGAGAGAATTTTGATGAAAACCCCGTATTACATCTCGATTTCGACTATCCAAATCTGAATAATGAGAAAAATGTAAAATTTGGTACTTATGCAGCCGGAAGAAGCACATTGCATAGCATCATTCAAATTACACCCTTAGGAAGCACAGCCCAGGAGCTCATCCTTACTAAAATTCAGGGCAATTATCAGTATGCCAAAGAAGCCGAAAGCCGACTTTTTTATTATACCGATGCCAACAATGTATCGTTCGACTTAACCTATTCCAAACCCGATGCCAGCTCCAATGCCTGGCTCGATTATTTCGAAGTAAATGCTTATCAATATCTTAAGATGAATGGTCATCAAATGGCTTTTAATTTCGATGTATTGCTCGACACTGATAAATTCTTTGAATTTCAACTTTCAGATGCCCACGAGAACCTCAGTATTTGGGAAGTCACCAATCCCTACGAAGTGAAGAATATTTCGGGATATGATTTCGATAATGGAATACTGTCTTTTTGCCTTCAGCTCCCCAGAACACATTATTTTGTTGCTTTTGACGAACAGGGTTTTCTAAGACCCGAGTTTGCCGGACAAGTAGCCAATCAGGATTTAAAAAGTGCAGAACCCTTTGACCTGGCCATTATCACCATCGACGATTTTAAATCGGAGGCACAGAGATTGGCCGATTTTCATGCGCAGAACGATCAGTTAACTACACTCATCGTAACACCGCAAGAGATTTATAACGAGTTTTCATCGGGTAAACAAGACCCTGCAGCTATCCGCAATTTTTTACGATATCATTACAATAAATCGCAGGAAAACTACCCCAAATATCTGCTTTTGTTTGGCGATGCCAGCTACGATTATAAAGACATTTTACCCGATAATACCAATATTGTTCCCGTCTTTCAGTCCATTGGAAGCACCTCGACCACCGATACTTATAATACCGACGATTTTTTTGGAATCTTTGGGCAATTGGATGGAGATTCATCTTTTGGTGAAGTTCAGCTGGCTATTGGTCGCTTCCCGGTGAATAATCAGGAAGACGCTAAAATTATGGTTGATAAAACCATCGCCTATGCGCGGAACCAAATTGAAAATATCGGCGAATGGCGCAATAAGGTTTGTTTTATCGCCGACGATGAAGACAGCAACCTGCACTTTAACGACAGCAATCGCTTAGCCGATACTTTTCTGCTGACACATCCTGAATTTAATGTGGATAAAATATTTTTAGACAGCTATGTGCAGCAAAGCACCTCCAACGGATACCGCTATCCCGATGTCACGGCAGCTATCAATAGAAAAGTGGATGAGGGTGTACTGTTTTTTAATTATACGGGTCACGGCGGGCATTTATCGCTTACCGATGAGAGAATACTTCAAATAGCAGACGTTACGGGTTGGAAAAACATTGATAAGCAAGTAATTTGGATTGTGGCCAGTTGTGAGTTTGGTCCCTTTGACAATCCCCACCATATTTCTGCCGGAGAGCATGTGGTTTTGAATCCTTATGGCGGTGGTCCAGCACTGTTTACAACCACCCGTTTGGCCTATGCCAGCTATAATTTCAGGCTGAATCAAAAATTTCACGAAATTGCCTTTTCGCGAAAGGAAGATGGTTCCCATTACCGAATGGGCGAAATTATCAAGTATGCCAAAAACGAAAGTGGTAACGATGAGCGGAATCTGAATTTTTCCCTGCTGGGCGACCCTGCACTCAAGATTGCTTATCCCGAATATCATGTAGAAACCACCCATATCAATGGCGAGCCTTTGGTTCAGATGACGAGCGATACCTTGAAAGCCCGTCAAACGGTGACCTTAAAAGGAAAAGTAACAGGATTGAGTAATGAAACCCTTACCGATTTTGATGGTATGGTAGAAGTTAAAATTTTCGGAAAGCCATCGGTTTATTCCACATTAGCCAACGACCCTAAGAGTTTTAAGTCTCCATTCGAAGTAACTGATTTGGTCATATATAACGGATCTGTTAAGGCACAGCGGGGTGAGTTTGAGTTTACCTTTGTGGTTCCATCGGTGGTGGCTAACAGCTTAGGCCAGGGAAAAATAAGCTATTATGCCACCGATACCCTGAGCAACGGAACCTATTACGATGCCAACGGAGGATATCCGGGTTTTGTAATCGGGGGAACTGACCAAACTGTGGAAGCGGATATGGAAGGGCCTGAAATGCATGTGTTTCTTGAGACAAGAAATTTTAATAGCGGCGACCCTACTTCCACCGACCCAGTCATGATGGTTGATTTGAGCGATGCCAATGGAATCGATAATATTTCGCTCGATTTTGGACGTGAGATACAAGCGAACCTCGACAAAGAAACTACTTTCTTTCTTAACGACTATTATACCCCCGATTTAACTGATTATCGAAAAGGTCAGGTAAATTATCAGTTGAAAGATTTGACCTATGGAAATCATGAAATATCGGTGAAAGCCTGGGATGTTTTTGATAACAGTACCGAGAAAACGGTGAGTTTTATGGTGATTTCTCCACAGAATTTTTCGATTTTCGATTTGCGAAACGAACCAAATCCCTTTAAAACCACCACAAGTTTTGAGTTTGAACACAATCAGACCGAAGAGAATTATTTGAATGTACAAATCAGAATCTACGATATCATAGGCAAGTTGGTCTGGCAGATTGAAAAACAAGCAACCGTAATAGGTAATACTGTGGAACCCATCAATATGGCCGAAGGAAATTCGTTTGGAAATCAAATAAACACGGGGGTCTATACCTACATTTTAGAGGCCACAAACAGTGAAGGTCAAAAAGTAAAAGAACAACAAAAATTATTGATAATAAAATAAACATCGTTTTTATTCGTTACTTTTGCACCTTTTTAATAGAAACAATACAAACAAGATAATAAAATAGATAATGAAGAAAATCCTTAGCATCTTACTTTTAGCAATAGTGCTCGTAAGTACTAATCAAATTACCTTAGGTCAGGATACCGGAGTTAAAAGAGAGTGGGGTACTATAACCACTGCCGTTCCATTTTTAATGATAGGTCCCGATGCCCGTGCCGGAGGTATGGGTGATGTGGGAGTTGCCACTGCCCCCGACGGAAACAGCATCTATTGGAACGCATCGAAATTGGCCTTCGTAGAAAAATCATTTGGATTGAATGTTTCTTATGTGCCATGGCTCAAAGGATTGGTTGAAGACATTGGAATGGGCTATGTTTCTGGTTACGGAAAAATAGGCGATAAACAAACAGTAGGCGCTTCTTTAAGATATTTTTCTCTCGGTAATATTACCTTTACCAACGAAAGTGGCGATGACCAGGGAACTTATAAACCCAATGAATTTGCAGTGGATTTGGCATATTCCAGAAAATTGGGCGAAAATTTCTCGGCTGCCGTGGTTGGTAAATTCATCTATAGCAACCTGACCTTAGGCCAGGATGTGGGTGGAATTGAATCGCGCCCGGGAACAGGCGTTGCTGCTGATATCTCCATTTACTATAACAAACCATTGCGATTCTCTCAGGGTCGCAGAGGTCTGTGGGCTTTGGGGGTTAGTATCAACAATATTGGTAATAAAATTTCCTATACCAGCTCCACCGAAAAAGATTTTATCCCCACCAACCTTAAAGTAGGTACTTCTTTCTCCCTGGATTTAGACGATTATAATTTCATTGCTATTAACCTGGATTTAAATAAGTTGTTGGTTCCAACACCCCCTGTTTACGATACCAACGACGTTCTGGTTGAACCCTATATGGACAATGATGTAAGCGTGGTTACAGGTATGTTGCATTCGTTCTACGATGCTCCATTTGGCGAAGAAATGCAGGAAATCAATATTTCTGCGGGTATGGAATACTGGTACGACAAGCAGTTTGCGCTCAGAGGTGGTTATTTTTATGAATCACCAAAAAAAGGAAACAGACAGTATTTTTCTCTGGGAGCCGGCTTACGATATAACGTGTTTGGACTCGATTTCTCTTATTTGATTTCGACCAACCCAACCAACCCCCTGAAAAATACTCTTAGGTTTACATTAACCTACGATTTGGAATAGAAACCATTCCATATGAAGATAAAATGCGATTTCGAACCGGAGTCGCATTTTTTATTTTAGGTGATTTTAATCTTTTGGGCTTATCAGGGGAGTGTATGTCTGATTATAAGTGCTTTGTGTAAAATAGATTGCCTTTTGATTGCATTCAGGTGGAGAAAGGAAAAAAATTAAATTTGTCAGAAATAATGAATCATGAGAATCGGAATAGGTTACGATGTTCACCGACTGGAGCCCGGGTTGCCCCTGAGGCTTGGAGGAATCAGCATTCCCCATGAAAAAGGCCTTCTGGGACACTCCGATGCCGATGTGCTCATTCATGCCATTTGCGATGCTTTGCTGGGGGCCATCGCTTTGGGCGATATTGGGCAGCATTTTCCCGATACTTCGGATGAATACAAAGGCATTGATAGCCGTATTTTGCTCGAACGGGTGAATACTATTGTTGAAAATGAAGGTTTTTACATTGAGAATATAGATTCTACCTTGATTTTGCAACGACCCAGAATCAAGGATTTTATTCCACAGATGCGCGCCGAACTGGCAAAGATTTTAAAAATAGAAATCGAACAGATATCTGTAAAAGCAACTACCACTGAGAAATTGGGCTTCGAAGGGCGCGAAGAAGGAGTGGCTGCACAAGTTGCCTGTTTGTTAAACGAAAAGAAATGAAAGTTTTAATACTGGCCGATGCCACCAGCGCGCATACCATACGTTGGGTGAATTCAATTCACGCGAAAGGCGTAGAGATTGTTTTGGTAAGCATATTACAGCCCCGAGATGGCGATTATCCAGCCACAATTCCAGTGAAATGGCTAGGTTTGAAAATATTGCCGGACTCTTCTGCAACCATTCTAAAAATGAACTATTTAAGGCTCTATCACTTGGCAAAATCCGCCATTAAATCTTTCAAGCCCGATGTTGTTCATGCCTATTATGCAAGTAGTTACGGATTAATAGCTGCTTTGGTAAGATTTAATCCAACCATTATTTCTGTTTGGGGAAGCGATATATTCGAATTTCCTGAGCGCAGCTTCCTTACCCGATTAATTCTGAAGTATAATTTGTCGAGAGTTCAGCTTTTACAGTGTCCTTCAAAAGTTACTCTCAATAGAATCAAGGAATATAGTAATACCAAATCCGTTATTATCCCTTTTGGAATCGACACTGCGCTTTTTAAACCCCAAAAAACAGTCAAGGAAACCATTGTTATTGGAACGGTAAAATGGATGAAAGAGATTTATGGAATCTCTGTATTAATCAAGGCATTTAAAATAGTGAAAGATAGTTTCCCCGAAAAAGATTTGAAGCTTTTATTGGTGGGTAGCGGGTCACAAATGCAGGAATATCAGGACTTAAGCAGAGAGCTTGGCATTGCTGAATATGTCGATTTTGCCGGATTTGTTCCCCATTCCGAAACTCCTGACTACTTCAACCGGATGGATATATTTGTGGCGCTTTCCTTTAGTGAAAGCTTTGGAGTAGCTGTGCTCGAAGCTGCAGCATGTGGAATTCCATCAGTGGTATCGCGTGTGGGGGGCTTGCCCGAAGTTGTTATGGAGAATGCGACTGGTTTTCTGGTTGAGCCCGGAAACCCGCAAATGGCTGCCGATGCCATTTCAAAACTTGTTCGTGATGCTCAGTTACTCTCCAAATTTTCCAAGAATGCCATTCGGTTTGTTGAGCAGAACTTCATTTGGGATCATAATGTTGAAAGCCAGATTGGAGTGTACCAGGAATTGATAGCAGAAAGAAAACCTTAATCGAAGGATTGTAAAATTCTGTAATTCAGAGCGAATTCCGAACGATTATTCATTTTTTCCCGCTTCCATATTTTTGTGAATCATTTCGTGGATGAAAATTTCAACTTCGGGGGTATTTATTGGAACATTCCCCAAAGCATCTACAATTTCAGAGTTGTCGAAGCGAAATTCATTTTCTCCTTCTTCAAACTCGAAGATAAATTGTATTTGATGATAAGAACAACAAAGTCCCGATATAACTCCCGCCAAATTACCCAATTCCGGAAGATCGATGTGGCTGAGCTGAAAATTGGCTTTTATGGTAGTGCCTTTCCCCAATTCCGATTCCACCAGCAAAGCTCCGCCACATTCCTCGGCTTTTTGTAATAGCAATGGAATTCCCGGTCCCACTTTTCGCGTGGTGCGCGTGGTAAAGAATGGGTCGGTGATGGCTCTCACTTTTTCTTGAATCATGCCGCTTCCGTTGTCCTGAATGGAAATAACTAATTGGTCGGAACTGCTTTTAATCAGTACTTTAATGTGAATCAGAGTGGCTTTGGCGCTGATGCTGTTGTGGGCAATATCGAGAATATGGAGCGAAAGGTCTTTCATGATTCGGCTATTTTGCAGCTTCGGCCCATTTGCTGGTGTAATGCTAATTTTATCTCGTAGAAACTTGGTTCTTTCAGGAGAAATTCAGTGCTTTTGGTGCCAATATCGTTGATGAAATGTGCATCGGAAGAGCGAATAAAGGATTTGTATTTCAGGTAGGGGAATTGAGTTGTCATCTCGTTAGAATCGGTTTTCCACAGCTCAAAACCATCGCAAATTAAATCGGGGGGAATAAAACACAGCTGACCTAGCAGACTAAAAGCGGGTCTGTCGATGTGAGCCGGAATAAAAATCCCCTGATGACCGTGCACAAAATCGCTGATTTGATTGATATCCTGGTCAATGGCATTGATGAGAAGATAATATTCCTTCGCAAGAATTTCTTCGTCTTTATTTACAATGAGCTGTTCCCCAAATAGTTTTATATTGTTTTCTACTTTTATGAGGTAGGTGTCGATATAATCCTGAAGAAGTGACAAACTTTTTTTTGTCGGGCATAAAACAAAGTACATGAACCTCTTCTTTGGTAGTTATTTCGGCACCACAAAGAACAAAAATATTTTCTCTGGCTGCTATTCTCCGGGTCAGCAAGGCATGTTTGGTAGAATTATGGTCGGTGATGCCTATGATGTCTAATCCCGCTTTTTTGGCCTGTTCAACGAGTTTAATGGGGCTGATGTCCGGATCGCCACAGGGCGAAAGGACGGTGTGAATATGTAAACCGGCTTTGTATATTTTTATTTGTTCCACAGTAAGGGGTAGAGTATACCGCAGATTTCGAAGGTAGATTTTTCGGTGCCTAAGAGGGGAATTCCTTCTTCGTTGGCAGCTTCTATGGCGTCGGCATTGGGCTGGTGATTGTTGCCAGTATTTGGCCCGACAAGTCCTTGAGAACAGCTACTGCCACAGCATTTTTGTGGGTTTGAAGCGTAATCCGGATATTGTTTTCCTGAGCATTAACCATCACATCGCTCAAAAGGTCGGAACAATAGGCCGAAGAAATATTTTTATTCAGCCCCTGCTCACCTGCAAAAACTGTCAGCTTTAACTCTTTTACTAGTTCATTAATAGTCATTTATGGCTCCTTTTTTATCACATTTTTTATCTAATCTGTCTTTCCCCCAAATGCTTTCTATAAAGTTGAACGCATGTTCCGGACTCAGGCTGTGGTGTTTTTCCATTTGTCGCTGCATAAAAACGCAATGCGATAAAATGGCATTTCCCTTGGCCACATCTTCGGCCAGCGATTTGCAGGTTGGAGCACCGCAGGCACCACAATCAAAACCAGGTAAATAGCACATGAGCCGCTGGGTTTTGTTCATCATTTTCAGCGATATGGCTGGATTTTTATCCAGTGTTAACACCGATTTATCGGGGATTGGGGGTCATTCGAAATCGCTTTTTTGAAAGATTACATCGTGAAACGGTTTATTCTGATGCTCATTGGCTATTATGCGTTTTTTCATACTTTCGACACCTAGAAAGCGGTTTTGTGGATTGAGAATTCCACCGGCGCAACCCTGATCGCAGGCTTTCATTTCGAGAAAATCTATTTCTCTGAAATTTTCCTTATCCATATTGTCAAGAAACTCAATACAATGCTGCATCCCATCGATGCTGAGGCTGGTTGATGGCAAGTGATTTCCTTCGCCACCCCTAAGACTCCGGCCAACGCTTTTTGCACTCAAACCATCTTCACAACTGTGAGTGGGGTTTGCTTCGTTGCGCTTTAGAATGCCATTGATTAAGTTGTAGAAAGTATTCATGTTAATGGTTCCCGAAATGTGAAAATTCTCAGATTTCGTCTGATTTTGTATGGCGACCAATTTTACGGCGCAGGGAGTAACGTAAAATATCCGCACCTGTATGGGTGCTTTTTCTTTCTGAAGATCGCGCCAAATGGCCTGAGCAGTAATTTCCACTGGCGATTTTAGATGTACAAGGGTGGGAATGAGTTCAGGATAGCGGGTTTGGAAGAGCCGGATAACAGCAGGACAATACGACGAAATATTCTTCTGACCCTGATGCTGCTTCAGGTACATTTCAATTTCTGATGATAGCGCTTCCACACTTTATTCCACTTCCACAATTTGTTGAAATCCAGCTTTCTAAATAGCATCGCATATGGAGTTTCGGCTTTTTCCATAGTGAAATTGACCGAAAAAAACAGCGGGAACCAGTGCCACATTCCAATGGGTGGGCGAGATGATTTGTTTTTTTTTCTCAGCCACATAAATGGCTTTTACCGGACAAACTCTGTAGCAATCGCCACAATCCACACATTTGGTTTCGTCGAGGGTGGCTTTCCCGTTCCAAACTCTCAAGGCTTCTGTGGGGCAGGCTTTTACGCAATGTGAGCAACCAATACAAATGTCTTCGTCAATGGCTATGGCATGAAAAAAGGGGTCGGCTGGCATAGTTCATCAGTTTGGTTTGTAAAATAAGAGATGATGGTTACCTGCGTTTCTTTCCCAACTTCGGTGGTAATCAATAATTTATCCGAATTTTTTTGAATATTCGGAAGACCCATTGCGGCTCCAAATCCCGGTTGGCGAACCTCGTCGGAGGCCGTTGAGAAACCCTTCTGCATGGCTAAGTTGATATCGGGAATACCAGGATCCACATCGTTGAAAACGGCCACTATTTTTTCTTCGTCCACTGTAACAACAATATTCCCCCCGTTGGCATGAGCAATCATATTCACTTCCGCTTCGTAAATGGAAACCACAACCCGCTTGATAAATGCAGGGTCCAAACCCGGCATTTTCAGGTTTTTTTTAATATCGCTGCCGGCATTTCCGGCATTGCTGAAATCGCCATCGATGATTTTATAATTCAGCTAGTACATTTCCATGGCCTAGTATATTGGTTTAATTCCTTCGTTTTAAAGAATTCCGCAGATTCTGAAAATGGAAAATGGGGATTACAGCAAGTTGATGCCGCAAGATTCGGCCATATGAGTCATTTCGGGGGTAATTTGTTTGCCACGAGCCACCACTATCATGCTGATGTCGGCCATTTCGGCGGTTCTGATGCATTGCACATTGGCCAGTCCGGTGATGAGAAGCGGCGTTTGGTTTTCGAGTGTGAGCACATCGCTCATGAGATCAGAAGCAAAGGCAACTGAGGGAATGATGGCTTTTGGGTCACAAGTGAACAGAGTGGCATCGAGTTTTAAGAGCAGGTTTTCTATTGTCAACATTTTTTGGTCGGTTTGAAGTGCAAAAATACCGCTTTTTTATATTTTGTTATTGAATTCACAGTTCAGGGAGTCATAATTTATAGTTGATTTAAAAAGCGGGGACTGATGGAATCGTTTAATTGAATCTATGTTTATGGGGTTTGGGTTTCTGTTTTTTTGAGTTTTTAATGATGGAAATACGGTGGTTCTGTTGCTGGATTTGTCTGCACGATGCGAGTTGCCGGTTATTTTGTAGTCATTTCATTCATTGCCAATGAAGACTATTTTATAAAACCATTCATTACCAATGAAGACTATTTGATAAAATTCTGCATTGCCAATGAAGACTATTGATATTTTATATATTTTTGTGTTGAAAAACAACACTTTAAAAAATGCAGAAACATATTTTAAAAGAAATCATTGTTCAGCAAAATAAGCAGAAGCCCAATACGAGGTTAATCCCCAGGACTGATTTCGATTTCATATCCCATCTTCCGCAAATTGTGGTATTGTCAGGTATCCGGCGATGTGGAAAGTCGACATTGCTCGATCAGATACGTCAAATAAACAATCAAAATGACTACTATTTAAATTTTGATGATGAGAGGTTGCTGCATTTTACTGTCGATGATTTTCAGTTACTTTATGAATCGTTTGTAGAACTCTATGGCGTTCAGAATCACTTCTATTTTGATCAGATTCAAAACATTAAGAACTGGGAAAATTTTGTGCGAAGGCTTTACAATGAAGGGAACAAAATATACATCACGGGTTCAAATGCCAATTTATTGAGTAAAGAACCGGGAACCCATCTTACGGGCAGACATATACAGGCAACCTTATATCCATTCTCGTTTGTTGAATATCTGGCGTTCAAAAAAATTGAGTATGTTTCAGAAGATTTTTTTACCACCCTTGGCAAAGCAAAACTTCAGTCGGCGTTTCAAAATTTCCTGACAGAAGGCGGATTCCCCGAATATCTTGAAACCAATAATGCTGAACAGCTTAAATCGTTGTATAGCAGTATATTATATAGAGATATTGTGGTCAGAAATAAAATTGTAAACGATGTAGCATTGCGTGAATTGGGATTTTATCTGGCGGGGAATGTTGGGAAACCCATCAGCTATTCAAAGCTGGCGGCCATTTTAAATGTTAAACATGGGCAGACGGTTAAGAACTATGTTTCTTATTTCGAAGACACCTATTTGGTTTTTCAGCTTTCGAAGTTTGACTACTCGTTAAAGAAGCAGGTGGTAAATCCTAAAAGAATCTATTTTATTGATAACGCTATGTCGCAGAATATCAGTTTTAGGTTTTCGGAGGATAGGGGAAGATTTCTTGAAAACACGGTTTTTCTTGAGTTGAAACGGCGGCGGCATGAGCTTTTTTATCACAAGGAGCAAAAGGAATGTGATTTTCTAATTACCGAAAGAGGGAAGGTTACAGAAGCCATTCAGGTAGTTACAAGTTTAGACAATGTGAAAACCCGTGAACGGGAAGTTAGTGGTCTCTTAGATGCGGTGAAATTTCATCAACTCGCCACGGGCCTCATACTCACTGAAGAAGAAGAAGGTGAATTGGTATATGATGGTGTGGTTTTGAAAGTAAAACCCATCTGGAAATGGCTGCTTGAATAGAAATAAGCTAAATTCTTCCATCCGCTATTCTGCGATTAAGAATCATGGCTTTGAGTCAATTTGATGGTGCTATATAAAATAAACCTATGGATTTCGAAAAAAATGGGTAATTTTGCACCCGCAATAGTTCTTAACATAGAAACCATATATGCTTAACAGAAGACATATCAGAATCAAAGTATTACAGGCTCTCTACGCTGCCATTCAATCGGAACAAACCGATATTTATCAAGGTCAGAAGCAGTTGATGGAGAAATTTGATAAGATATACGATTTGGCCATTTATCAGCTTAGCTTTGTTCTCGAATTGCGCGATTTTGCGGAGAAAAGAATTGAAGAAGCCAAGCTGAAACATTTGCCCACAGTGGAAGATCTGAATCCCAGCACCCGCTTTCTCGACAATACCCTGCTTCATCAAATTGCGAATAATAAGGATTATAAGCGTCGGGCCAAAAATCTGGCCATCAATTGGAGTACCGAGCCCGATATGATTCGCAAAGTATTTCTAAATGTTACCGGTTCTGATATTTATAAGTCGTATATGTCGGCCACAACCGCCAGTTATAAACAAGATAAGGATTTTGTTCTTGCCATATTCGAAGATATTATTTTACCCCATGAGAGCCTTCATGCCTTATTTGCTGAGAAAAATCTGCATTGGGACGACGATTATAATCTCTCGGCCGAAGTAGTTTTAATGATTTTGAGCTCCTATAAGGAAAAATGGGAAGCCGATCGTCCGTTTCCCCCACTCTTTAAAGACGATGCAACCGACGAAGCCAGCCAGGACAGAGCCTTTGCAAGCGATTTGTATAAAATTGTGTTGTCGAAACGAGCTGAATACGACGAGCTTATAAAACCCAAGATTACCAATTGGGAAATTGACCGTCTGGCAGCCATTGACCGAATTCTCATTCACATGACCCTGGCGGAAGTGCTCGAAATGCCCATTATTCCCATTAAAGTCTCCATGAACGAATATATCGACCTGAGTAAGTATTTCAGCACCCCCAAAAGCAAGCAGTTTATCAACGGAATTTTAGACCATATCATTGCCGATTTAAAAGCCGAAGGAAAAATAAGCAAATTGGGCAGGGGTTTGGTCGACTAATACCATTGAAGCCCATAAAAAAACCGATTTCCTCATGTGGGGAAATCGGTTTTGTTTTTTTGGGAGTGGATATTACCTAAGCCTTGTAAATGGGGAGTTTTACAATTTTGGCTTTTAAAAGTTTACCACGAATTTGAATATAAATCTCGCTTCTAATTTTAGAGTGTGCGGCATCCACATAACCCATTCCAATGCCTGTTTTCATCATGGGCGATTGGGTTCCCGAGGTCACTTCACCAATTACGGCTCCGTTTTCGTCGCATATTTCGTAGTGCTGACGGGGAATTCCGCGGTCAATCATTTCGAATCCACGCAAATTTCTGGTGGTTCCCTCGGCTTTTTGTTTTTCCATGAGCGGGCGGTCGATGAAATCTTTCCCGTCGACAAATTTGGTTATCCAGCCCAAGCCGGCTTCAATGGGCGAAGTGGTATCGTTGATATCGTTGCCATACAAACAGAATCCCATTTCCAGACGCAGGGTATCGCGGGCTCCAAGACCAATGGGTTTAATGCCGAATTCTTCTCCGGCTTCAAAAACTTTTTCCCACAAATGGGCAGCCCGGCTGTTTGGAATATATATTTCGCATCCGCCGGCACCTGTATATCCGGTGGTGGAGAGAAGTACATCGGAAAGGCCTGCAAACTCTATCACCTGAAAGGTGTAATATTCCATATCAATAACATTGGCTGAGGTGAGTTTTTGCATGGCTTTAAGAGCCAAGGGGCCTTGAACGGCCAATTGAGCATAACCTTCAGAAGCGTTAATCAGGTCTTTACCTATCGTAAAACCAAAATCAGCTGATTGTTTCACACACCAGTTCCAGTCTTTGTCAATATTGGCGGCATTCACCACCAGCAGGTATTTTTCGTTGTTGAAGCGGTAAACCAACAAATCGTCCACAATACCGCCTTCACCATTGGGAAAACAGCTGTATTGCACTTTGCCATCGGTAAGAGCGGCCACATTGTTGGTAGTAATTTTTTGCAGAAAGGGGAGTGCATTGGGTCCAGTAACCCAGAATTCACCCATATGCGAAACATCAAATACGCCCACTGAGTTTCTCACGATTTCGTGTTCAATATTTAAACCTTCATATTGAATGGGCATATAATATCCCGCAAATTCAACCATTTTGGCGCCTAAGCTCTCATGAATTGAAGTGAATGCTGTTGTTTTCATGTTTTTATTTTTATGTTTTGGAATTGTCAGTTAGTTTGGGTAATTTCCGCAGAAAGCCTTTTAAACGCAATGGGTTGTTCCTGAATTCCACGCATGATGAAATGACCTGTTTTTCGGGTGCAAAGGTAATTATTAAATGCATTGATAGTGCTTCGGAGCGCGTGGGTTTTGTCATGTTCAGTAATTCCCTGAACATTTTTCTTTTTCCTTTCGAGTTTTTTATCGGTGACTCAAAACCAGTAATTTAACAGAGCTTTATGGTTTTTAGAGATTCATGTTATTGTTGTTATTTTCATGAATAGGTAATTTTTGGCATTGGCTTAAATATTTTATATTTGCCAGATAAGATGATAGACCGGATATTAAACATACAGGTTCCACGGTGGAGCGTTTTTCTCTTAGACACAATGATTATTGTGTTTAGTATCGTTACGGCTTATATGTTGCGGTTCAATTTTCACATTCCACAAAGCGAAACTGAGGTTTTCAGGCAGGCGTTCGTTATTATTTTATTCACCCGCATCGTGGGGTTTTTATTGTTCAGGCTTTATTCGGGGATTATACAGTACACAAGCACCCGCGATGCCAGCCGTATTTTTCTGGTTGTTTTGGGTGGAAGCTTCGTTTTTTCGCTGGGGAATATCATATCGTATGAAACAGAGCTTGAGCGCTTTCTGATTCCTTATAGCATCATTATCATTGAGTTCATTACCTCGCTCATGTTTTTGGTGGGTTATAGGGTTTTTGTAAAAATAGCTTATATTGAGCTGTCCAAGCCTCATTCCGGGTTTGTTAACGTCATGATTTTTGGCGCTGGAGAAGCCGGAGATATTACTAAAAGAGCCCTTGAAACCGATACTCATTCCAAGGTGAGAATCATTGGTTTTATCGACGATGCAGCTAAGAAGGCCAATAAACGGATGGGGGGGTTGCTTGTTTATCCATCGGCCGATTTACTGCAGATTTTTAAAGACAAACAAGTGGAACGGTTGATATTAGCAGTTCAAAACTTACCTGTTCAGCGAAAGCAGGAGCTCATAGATTTATGCATGGAAGCCGATGTGGAGGTGCTTAGTGTTCCGCCGGTTACTACCTGGATTAATGGCGAGCTAAGCGTGAAGCAAATAAGAAGTGTGAGAATTGAAGATTTGCTGAATCGCAACGAAATAGTGTTGAACGAGGAGCAGGTGAAGGTAGATTTGCGTGGAAAAACCGTACTTATAACAGGTGCTGCCGGAAGTATCGGAAGCGAATTGGTGAATCAGGTGAGTAGGTTTCAGCCGCAAAAGCTGCTTTTGGTCGATCAGGCCGAATCGCCTTTATTTCATTTGGAATTGCAGCAAAACGGGCGGTATCCACATCTCAATACCCATTATATTGTGGCCGATGTGACCAATCAGGCGCGGATGAATGTGATTTTTGAGCGTTTTCGACCCGATTATGTTTTTCACGCGGCGGCCTACAAACATGTTCCCATGATGGAAAAAAATCCATTGGAAGCTGTGTGGGTCAATGTGTTGGGAACAAGAAATCTGGCTAATTTGGCCATCAGAACCGGTGTACATAAATTTGTAATGATTTCTACCGACAAAGCGGTGAATCCCACCAATGTGATGGGAGCCAGCAAGCGAATGGCCGAAATTTATGTGCAATCGCGCAGCAATCAGGGCACGACACAGTTCATTACCACTCGGTTTGGCAATGTGTTGGGCTCCAATGGTTCTGTGATTCCGCTCTTTGAAAAGCAAATTGCCAAGGGTGGTCCTGTCACTGTTACACATCCCGATATTACCCGTTATTTTATGACCATTCCCGAAGCTTGTCGCCTGGTTTTGGAAGCAGGAAGCATGGGAAACGGGGGGGAGATTTTTGTGTTCGACATGGGTCAATCGGTTAAAATTGTTGATTTGGCCAAACAAATGATTCGCCTTTCGGGATTGCAACTGGGTAAAGATATCGAGATTGAATTTACGGGCCTTCGTCCGGGCGAGAAGCTTTACGAGGAGCTGTTGGCCAGCGAGGAATCTACCTTACCCACCCATCACAATAAGATTTTGAAGGCGCAGGTTTCGGCACTTGAGTTGAATGAAGTAGACCTGGGAATGGAGCAAATGGAAAAACTGCTGGCATCGCAGGATGTTTTTGGATTGGTTGGCCTTTTGAAAATGATGATTCCGGAGTACAAAAGCGGGAATTCAGAATTTTCAATCTTAGACACCGTCAGCCCGAAGCGCTAATTGCTCGGGGCAATGTTTCATGGCAATATTGTAAATCTTGTGGTTTAAATCCTGTTTTTTAAAGGGTTTACTCACCAGGTCGTTCATTCCCTGGTTCAGCACTTTTTCGCGCGTTTCGGGAAAGGCATCGGCGGTGAGTGCTATGATGGGAATACGGATATTTCTGATATCGGCTTTGCCCATTCTGATTTCCTTAGTTGCTGTAAATCCATCCATTACAGGCATTTGCAAATCCATAAGCACAATATCGAATTCAATGTCTTTAAGTATTTCGAGCCCCTGAAGACCATTGGCGGCTAAGGTAAATTTAACCGACCATTTTTCGAGAATCTGCGAAATCACTTTCTGATTGATGATATTGTCTTCGAAAACCAGCACTTTCAAGCCTGCCAGACTTTTTTCGCCAAATACCTTGCTTTCGTTATCGGCTTCCATAGGTTTCCCGATATCGAATGTGAGGGTGAAATAAAACCTGGAGCCTTTTCCCGGCTCGCTTTCCAACTGAATTTCGCCGCCCATTAGTTGCAGGAGTTGCTTGGAAATGGTAAGCCCCAAACCTGTTCCCCCAAATTGACGGGTAATATTGACATCGGCCTGGGTAAAACTCTCGAAAATCTGTTTTTGTGCTTTCTCCGATATTCCGATACCCGAATCTTCGACACAAAAATAAACAGTGGCTTTTTTGCTGGTGCTATTCACCAATTTCACCAACACTTTCACATAGCCACTTTCGGTAAACTTGATGGCATTGCTGCACAGATTCAACAGAATTTGATTGATCCGGTAGGGGTCGCCAACAAGAAACTGAGGAATCTCGGGGTCAATATCCACCTGGAAATATAGGTTTTTATTGGCCGAATTGAAGGCCATTGTTTTGGCAATATGGTCGAGCTGATAGGGAAAGTTGAAAGTAATGGTTTCGATGGTTACTTTTCCTGCTTCGAGTTTCGAAATATCGAGCACATCGTTTATAACGACCAAAAGATTGTCGGCCGATTGCTTGATGAGCTTCAAATTATCTTTCACACCGTTGTTTAACGATTCCTGAAGCACTATGTCGGTGAGCCCGATAATGGCATTCATGGGGGTGCGGATTTCGTGGCTCATATTCGATAGGAATTCAGCTTTAATCTGAAGCGCTTTTTCGGCCATCTCTCTGGCTTTGGCATATTCCTGTTCCACTTTTTTCAGGTTGGAGATATTGGTGGATGTTCCTATGATTTCAACCACTTTATTGTTGTCGGAGCGGGTGTAAACGGTATCGCGGTTAAAAAACCAAATCCATTCACCTTGGGTACTTTTGAGCCTGAATTCCCGTTCAAAAACCTTGTTAAGCGTTGAGTTCCGGATGTTTTCGATGTAATAATCCCAATTTTTTATATCGTCGGGATGCATATAGCTTTTTATTTGCTCATAATCGCTAAAGCTGTTTTTAATGATTTTATAACCCAAATCGTCGAGGATATTCCGGTTAGAATAGGTATATTTAAACTCTTGAATATTAAGAATATAGATAATGTTTGTTGAAGATTGGGTAATGCCTTCGAGAAAATGTTTTTGTTTTTCGAGGGCCAGCTCCACTTTTCTTTTATCGTTCTGAATTTGATTGTATCGAATGATGGAATGGGCTTTTTTAATCATTTTTTCCGATCTCACTTCCGATTTGGGGAAATAGTCGAAGGCACCGGCTTTCATGATTTCCACTGCAATTTTTTCGTCGCCATGGGAAGTGATTACGCTGATGGGGGCTAAAATTTTTCGAGCCTTGAGTTCCTTGAGCAATTGCAGACCATCGAAATCGGGCAGTAAATAGTCGATAAAGATGGCATCGAACGAATTCTGAGTTTCTTCGAGGAGCTGCAATGCTTCGGCGGCATAGGTACATGTTTCGATTTTGTAGGGAATTTCGGCCTTTTTGAGTGCTCTTTCAAAGGCTAAAATATCTATTTCATCGTCGTCGACCAAGAGTATATTTAATTTGGCAAAATCGTTCATGGTTTAATGGTTTGTAGGAAATTCGCACAGTTTCCAGTAGCTTTGAAGGGTTGTTACAGCAGCCACAAAGCTTTCCATGGATAGGGGTTTTAAAATATATCCGGCCACATTCAGGTTATAGGCTTTTAGTTTGTCGTTCTCTTCGTTCGATGTGGTCATAATAAAGACCGAAATATTTTTAAGCAGCTCATTCTTTCTTATATTCTCCAAAAACTCCAATCCACCCATTCGGGGCATGTTGATGTCGAGCAGTATGATTCGCGGAAACGGGATGGCTCGTCCGCCAATGCCCAAAAGCATTTCGAGAGCTTCAACGCCATCGTGGGCAATATAGAGTGGATTTTCGATGTGGTTGCGTTTAAAAGCCCGCTGCACATTCATAATATCCACTTCGTCGTCTTCAACCAGCAAAATATTAATCATGGAATCGTTCATAGGTCGTCTGTTTGATTGTTAATAATTATGGGCCAGGAGAATGCAAAGGTGCTTCCATAGCCAACTTCGCTTGTCACCGTAATTTTTCCCCCCTTGTCTTCCACTATTTTTTTTACAATTGCCAGCCCCACTCCGGTGCTTTCCATCTTATCGCGGGCATGAAGGGTTTGGAAAATTACGAAAATTTTGGTTAGATATTCCGGTGCAATTCCCATTCCGTTATCGGCTATGATGAAATGGAAAAATGGGGGTTTAATTTCGAATTTTACATCAACCCTGGGCACTTCGCTGTTATTGTATTTAATGGCGTTGCTGATGAGGTTTTGTAAAACCTGATAGAGCGTCACCCTTTCGGTATGGATAACCGGAAGGTTTTGTGGAAAGGTGATTTCGGTGTTCTTTTTAGTGTAATTGGCATCTTTCAATTCCTGAAAAAGCTCGTTTAAATTGACTTTTACAATCTTTGCCTTCACCCGGCCAACGCGGCTATACTCAAGAATTCCATCAATAAGCCCTTCCATTCTTTTAACCCGACCCCGCAGCAAATTCATGTTTGTTTTGTTGTCTTCGTTCATAATCGATTGAAGGTCTTCTTCTATCCATTCCGATAGGTTATTGATGGCTCTCAGGGGAGCTTTTAAATCGTGCGATACCACATAGGCGAACTGATCGAGCTCAAGGTTAATTTTTTCCAGATTTCTGGCATGCTCCTGACTTTCGCGTTCGGCATTTTTAATTTTGGTAATGTCGAATTTAAAGGTGATGTATTTAAAAGGCTTACCCATATCGTTGAGCAGCGGAACAATGGTGGTATCGGTCCAAAAGGGGCTTCCATCCTTGGTTTTGTCCATGATTTCACCTTTCCACACCTGACCGTTTTCTATGGTTTTATGCATTTCCTGATAGAATTTTGGCTTGTGGTAGGTGCTGTAGAATTTCATAATCGGATAACCAATGACTTCATCTTTCCGATAACCGGAATTATGAAGAAAATTATCATTCACAAAAGTGATATTCCATTTGAAATCTGTAATCATTACAATGGAGGTTATGCTGATGGCGTTTTTTAAGTCGTTTAATTCTTTGAACGACTCTTTGGCACTTATTTCCAGGGTTCTTTCCAATTGCTCATAATCGGCATTAAAATTCTTGTAAGCCTCGTTCACTGTACCAATAAATTCCTTTATCTGTGGTAATTCGAGGAGTTCGGGATTGAGAAGTTTTTTAATTTGTCGTTGAAGGAGCCGATGCATAATTCCGGTATTGTATAAAAGCTATTCGCTAAAAGTTGTTACAGTCATGGTTTGGTTGTGCAGCTCGCAATGGGAGTCTTCGGTGAAAGGGGCAATTTCGCCATAGGAATAAAAACCGGTAATGGTGGCACTTTCGCCCAAAACGCCTTTTACGGCTTCTACTTCTTCTTCAACCATTTGCTTGAGCACTAATTTTCTACCCACGCAGCTGATGAGAATGGCCAGCTGAGCCTCGGTATTGGAGAGTGGTTGAACACTAACCTGAGCAGCACTTTCGGCACCATTGATAAGTCGGTCGATGTTGGCTTTCATAAGCTTAATGAACGATCCTTCCGGAATATCGCCCGCGAAGGTGAGGCTTTGTTCGTCTTCATTAACGGCCAGAATGGTTCTTACAACGGGCTCGTTGTTGGCAACGGTTCGCATACTCAAGGGGAACAATAATCCAGAGGAGGGAAGTTCCTTGGCTTTTTCGCCCAGAAACGATTTGTACAATGCCAGTGCAGGTTGATTATCAATTTCGAACAGCACATTTCCGCGCGATTTGGTTACAGAGCGTTCCACCCCGAAACTATCCCAGCCGCCGTGGCTTCCATAGCCTATTTGAATCTCGTTTCCATAGAATCCTATGGCCGAAATCAAACCACTTTGAGTGATTCCGGAATTGGAAACCACCACGGTTTTTTCGAACAGAGCCCCATCGCCGGCCAGTCCGCCGGTAGCATTCACGCCTTCGGGCAGTACTTTTATCAGACCTTTAACCAAATCGGTTCCGTTAACCATCAATCCTTCGGACAGTACAAACACATGTTTCAAATTCTCCCGGGCTAATTTTGCAACCAGATTTTCGGCGGCTTCTTTAGAGTTTGTAAAATTTTCGATGTTGATTTCGGCATAATCCAATTTTGTTTTTTCGAACAGAACGCCTGTTGTGGTAATACTATTGTCGTTTACATTCACACCTATAATTTCTCCACTGGTGCTGCAGCCTGTGATGATGGATTTTGGGTATGCTTGGCGAAGCATGGTTACAATGGGCGAATTGGAGAGCATTTCTCTGTGTCCGAAAACTAAAATTAAATCGGGGGCGAAATTGAATTTCTGAATGGTGTACTTTTCTTCATTCGATAAAAAATAGACGAATTGTTGCGATTTCATGGGGTTTTGGGTTTAGTTATTAAATAATTGCCATTTGTAATTCGGTATTTGAATTCAATCATTCAACATACACATTGATAAGCTAATATAGCTAAATATTTATCAGAATTCAAGGCAGTAAAAAAAATAATCGTGGTTTATTTGTTATAAATACCAAAACACCGGTTTTCAGGTGGGCAAAAAAAAACCACCGTTTTATAAACGATGGTCTTTTGTAGGGTTGCAGGAATTTATCCTACTACTTCTTTTACCAGGTTGGCAGCATCTTCGAGCGCTATGGCAGAGAAAACTTTAAGTCCTGATTTATCAATGAGTTCTTTGCCTTCTTCAGCATTGGTTCCTTGCAAACGAACAATGATGGGCACTTTGATATCGCCGATATTGGCATAAGCATCAACAATCCCCTGGGCCACGCGGTCGCAGCGAACAATTCCGCCAAAAATATTAACGAGAATGGATTCCACATTGGAGTCTTTAAGGATGATGCGGAATGCTTCTTCCACACGCTTGGCATTGGCAGTACCTCCCACATCGAGGAAGTTGGCGGGTTCGCCACCGCTCATTTTAATCATATCCATGGTGGCCATGGCCAGTCCGGCACCATTTACCATACAACCTACATTGCCATCGAGTTTCACGTAGTTGAGGTCGAAACGGCGGGCTTCCACTTCAATGGGGTCTTCTTCGGTGGTGTCGCGGAGTTCTTTGAAGTCTAAGTGACGGAACAGCGCGTTATCGTCGAGGGTAACTTTGGCATCGACGGCTAAGATTTTATTGTCGGATGTTTTAAGTACAGGATTGATTTCGAACATACTGCTATCGGTTCCCACATAGGCGGCGTATAGGGCGTTTACAAATTTCACCATCTCTTTCACAGCGTCGCCTTCGAGACCGAGATTGAAAGCAATTTTACGAGCCTGAAATGCCTGAAGACCTACCTTGGGATCAATTTCTTCCTTAAAAATAAGATGGGGAGTTTGTTCGGCAACGGCTTCAATATCCATACCACCCTGGGGGCTGTACATGATAATGTTTCTGCCGGTGGCTCTGTTGAGCAACACACCCATGTAAAATTCTTCGGTCTTATTGGGGCCTGGATAGTAAACGTCCTGAGCAATAAGCACTTTGAGTACTTTTTTACCTTTTGGGCCAGTTTGATGAGTTACCAGCTGCATTCCGAGAATTTTGTCGGCGATGTCTTTTACTTCATCAATGGTTTTAGCAAGTTTAACGCCTCCACCTTTACCACGGCCACCGGCATGAATCTGAGCTTTAACCACCCACCAGCCTGTTCCGGTTTGTTTTTGCAATTCTTTGGCGGCATCCACAGCTTTTTCGGGGGTTGCAACCACAATCCCTTCCTGAATGGTAACGCCATAACTCTTCAGGATTTTTTTTCCTTGATATTCGTGTATGTTCATTTGTTAGGTTTTTTGTTATGCTTGTAATTTATGAAGCCTCAAAATTAGAAATATATTCCTAAAAAAATGTGCTTAAAAATGAATAAATCAGCTTAGCGAGTTTCATTCTAAATAACCTTTCTTATCATTTATTTAACGGAGGCCTATCTCTAAAGACTGTACTTTTGTGTTATTAAAATAACAGTGTATGTTTATCGATTTTTATATAGAGAATGTGAAATGTCAGGGTTGTAAAAACACCATTATCAAGGAATTAAAGATGCAGGAGGGTGTTCAGTATGCCGATGTTGACATAGAGACAGGGTTGTTGAAAATGGAATATGAAGGGGGCGAAGAAACCCTTTTAAAGGTGAAGTCGAAGTTGCGACGGAAAGGTTATCCCGAAAAAGGTAAGAAAACTTTTAAAACCACTGCTCAATCCTATTTAAGCTGTGCCATGGGGCGCATGAGTGAACCGGCTAAATTTGAGATTCCAACCATAAATTTTGACCCGCATCAATAGTTTAGAACTTTAATTGCGCGGCTTTCACCGTTTTCGTATTGTGCATCAATAATATAGATTCCATTTTCGTGGGGTAGGTCAATCTTCATGCTTTCGGCTGAAATATTGCTAAAGGTTTTTATCAGCGAACCCGTTGAATTGTAAATGGCTATGGATTTTACATTCTCCAGATTTTTCAAATGAACCCAATCGCTGCCTGGATTCGGATAAGCCATCAATGGATTTATCTGTAGCTCAGAGGAATGAACAGCATCGCTGATAAATTGCACCGATTTCATCAATACAGGGCTTTTGTCTGCTTCATTGTAAAGGGTTTCGAATAGATCGATTTCCGCAAAGGTTTCTGCGAACAAATCGGTGATCCAACGGGGAGAGATGGTTTGGTAAAAAACCCTGACTTCTGCTGTGAGCAAACCTGTATATTGATGAGTTGGAATATGAAAATTTATAATGTCGCCCCCTTGATTGTTGAAGTTAAAATTGGCGTCGTTTTCGGCGGAACCCACTATTTTTACGGTATCATAATTGGGGTGTGAAGTGCTGAAACCTACAGGGGGCAATCGGTTATCCTTGAGCGGAAAAGCTGCATGAAGCAAGGTTGATGTTACATCGCCGTTTACATTTCCCATCACCATTTGATATATCTGAACCTGCTCTTTGCTGTTGATGATGGCATGATGCTGTTCGAATGTAGCATCATCGTTAAGAAGCTCAAAATTCTCGTTCCACTCCCCGGTGTAAAACACGGTTTCGTCGAGCTCGTTTTTTACTTCCAATTGAACAATAACTCGGCGACTTGGATAACCACTTGGAATTTTGTGTCCTGCCGGATTGCCCAGCTGAATATTCACGAACAGGGTATCGTTGGTTCTTTCTTGTATTTCACAATCCACAGCAATGCTCCTTTCCTGAAGAATGGATAGGGTGCGGGCTATGGTGGCATCAAAATCGGTAGTTTCGGCTGTTAACTGAAGCGCATCGATGTTGTTGCGGAGTAGTTTGAGCATAAAGGCATTTCCCCCCACCAATTCGTGTTTTCCAAAGGGCGTTTGTCCGTCGAGCCAGGGTGGCATGGTGCTGATGGATTCGTTGATTTCGTGCAAATGGCAGGCCTGACAGCTCACTCCGTTTTGGAAGGATAATGAGTTTTCCCATTCCTGATACACGGCTTGTTTGGTAAAATATGTTCCAGTGAGCTGGCCATTTAAATCTACGGTGGGAGTGAATAAGGTGTG
>DYSN01000015.1:0-7328 GCA_020718205.1 Draconibacterium orientale | reverse complement strand
CCCCGGATTTTATGCTCGGTGCCAAAAAGAATTTCTCCGCTATAGTTGCCCAGCGATTCTGCTGAAACCTGGTGGCAAACGGTGCAGGATACGCCATCTTTGGCTATGGGGTCGTTGTAAAGTTCGGCCAGAGAGTAATGAGTTTGCCCCATTATGCAGCGCATCGAAATTGCCCATGGTGCGTGGCAACGGGTGCAGGTGGTTTCTATTTCGGTTTGAAGCCCCGGATTTTTTATATTTTCGTAGCTTACCTTGGCGCGTCAAAATGGGTCTTTTCCTGCGTTGGCCATCATGGTCGATTTCCACTAGCTTAAAATACCCAGATTGTTGCCCGAATTATCGACCATACTGTTGTGGCATTGCAAACACTCGCCCGAACCCGAAAAAAGGCTGTTATAGCCCGTAGGAAGTGGCAAACCCTGATTGTTTTTGTTTTCTTCTGTTTGGCTTAGTCCATCGAAATGGATGAGTAGAAATAAACCTAAGGCAATTAGTGTAAATCTGGAGATGGTTTTCGTAACGTGCTGTATTTTAGTGTTTATAAGTAGTTGCTGTGCAAATTGAGCTTTTTCAAATATTTAGGTTGGTGGCTAAATTTCTGTTTCGACTCAAGTTTGGTGTTAAAAATATGTTAAATATACAAAATTTTAAATCCACCAAACTACCAAAATAGCAGGAAATGAAATTTTTCCGGATTATTGGAAAAAATGATTCGGGGGATTGATTAGAAGGGCAAGTCGTCCAAATCGGTGTCAACAGGTGGAGCTGCTGGAGGAGGTGGTGTAGAAGGGGCTGACTTTGAAACGGGAGCCGAAGCTTGTTGTTCACCTGTTGCAGATTCAATTCTCCATGCATCGAGGTTTACAAAATAGCTCACCTGACCGTTTTTCTCCCACTTGGTGCCTCTAATATTGAAGGTAACCTGAATGTTTTCGCCCAATTGAACCTTGTCGAGCAGGCTGCATTTATCCTGGGTGAGCTGGAATTTAATGGTATCGACAAATTCGAAACCATTGGGGCTCATCTCTTTTTTCTCGATGACAAATTCTCTTTTTTTAAACTTATCGCTAATAATTTGAGTGTCGTTTTTAACGATTAAAACTCCTTGTAAATCAAAATTCATAATGTATCGTTTTAGTCCATTTACCTAAGCAAGTGGGATGATTAGTTGCTGTTTCAAGAATTTGCAGAAAGCGGCTTCGCTCCATTTTTATTGCTCCCAGACTCATGAGATGTGATGTTTCGACTTGTGCATCGATAAAATGGAAGCCCCATTGGCTCAATTCGTGGCAAAGATAATAAAGTGCTACTTTGGAAGCGTCTCTGTGAATAAAAAACATGCTTTCCCCAAAAAAAGCTTTTCCAAGCGATACTCCATAGAGTCCGCCAACCAATTGTCCATGGCTAAAAACTTCCACACTGTGGGCTGCACCAAACTCATGCAGATCGCTATAGGCCTGCTTCATTTCGGCAGTAATCCAGGTTCCCGGGTTGTCTTCACGAGGCGATTGGGCGCAGTTTTCTATCACATCACCAAAGCAGGTGTCGAACCGCACATCAAATTTTTGTTGTTTAATAACCCGCTTCAACGATTTGCGGAGTATAAAATCGGTCGGAAACAGAACCAGGCGTGGATTGGGCGACCACCACAGGATGGGATTATGCTCGTCGAACCAGGGGAAAATTCCTTGCTCATAGGCTGTCAAGAGCCAGTCGATGCCAAGTTTGCCGCCAATGGCCAAAAGCCCGTCGGGATTGGCAGACTCGGGATGTGGAAACGCGGGATTGTTGCTGCTGAGATAAACCGCCATTATTGATCCATATACTGCTGAAATAAAACCTGCAAATAGGCTTTCCCTTCGGTGCCAAGGCTGTCTCTGATTTCGGTGGATGCGCCCTCGAGAAAATGATATTGGTTGTATTCCTTGTCGAACGAAATAAATCCCGCAGGTCGTTTCCAGGCAAAACCTATCTCATAGGAAACAAAGGCAAACTCCGGGGCATAGGGATTCATCAAATTGAAACTCCAGGGATAGGCTTGTGCATCCATGTTCAGCTGACAAAGCAAAGTAGCTGCAATATTGGTTTGAATGCCCAAATGCGAAACGGTCTTTCCGCGCCATGCCGAATCTATCACCGGACCATAGAAAAGCAAGGGGATTTTCTGATATTCGGGATTTTTCATGGGTAGATTTTTATAGGTATTGTGCGAGTGGTCGGCCACGAAAATAAAAACCGTATTCTCGAACCAGCTTGATTTGCGGGCATTGTCCATAAACTTGCCAATGGCAAAGTCGGTATAGTAGGCCGAGTTGAGATATTTTTGTTCGTTATCTCCCCAGGTAATTTTTTCGTCCATGGGCTGGTCGTAGGGCGAATGCGTACTCATGGTGAAAATAGCACTGAAAAAGGGCTCTTTTTCCTGGTTCAAATCGTTGAGCATTTCGTTCAGTGTGAACTCATCGTGAATGCCCAATTTTCCCTGTGGAAGACTGGGGTCAAAATCATACACTTCTTTAATCATGTCGAACTCGTTGAACAACATATAACTCTTTATATTTCCATAAATGAGCTGTCCGCCGAAATAAAAAGACGTGCCATATCCCCTTTGGGCAAAATCTTTCACCAAACTCGGCAGCTTCTGGTATTTATCGGGCTGAACGGTGATGGAGCTGATGGGGTGGGCCGGAAATCCGGAAAAAATACTGGCCATGCCTTGTTCCGAACGGGCGCCGGTGCTGTAAATCTGATCGAAATAGACACCATCGGACATTAACTCATGAAATCTGGGGGTTACTGTTTCCTTGCCTTCGGGGATAAAAATTAAATCGTTCGACCAGCTTTCCATGATAACGAGAACTACATTGGGTTTTTCTGCGGTTATTATTTGCCGGCAACTGTCGTGTTCTGTTTGGTAAATTCTTTTAACAATGGCCAAAGCCTGCTCGTCGTTCATTTCCTTAAAAGGATTTTCTTTCAGGCTTTTTTTGTTCTCGAAATAGCTGATATACAGATTGAAAATGGAGTTGGTGGCAGCTGTATTCAGGATGGGTGTTTTGCTGTAGAAGCTCTGACTTTGATTGATGGGGATTTCCTGTAATCCGCCGCGTGCGCCAATAAGTATGAGTACCAGTGCTATAAAAATCCAAATCAGGCTGAGTTTTTGGAAGGGACGCGACGAAGGAAAATCCGTTTGAAACCATCGCTTATAGCTCCATATACCCAATGAACCCAGCATCAGCGTGAGCAGTGTAAAACCGATGATTTGTCCGGTTTGGGCCGTATTCATCACTTCCGAAGGATTTTGAAGATAGAGAAGGGCTTTGTAGTTGACTTTGGTTTTCCATTCTTCGTAAATCCCCAACTCGCTGCTTATGAGCAAAGAATATAAAAAGATAAGGATGGATTGATAGTATAAAACTACGGAGCTCAGAAATTTTTTATTGATGATGAGATGAACGAGAAAAACCAGAAATGGAAAGGCCATGAAATAGCTGGCGGTAGCCAAATCGAGTTTAAACCCTTTGATAAAGCTTCTGATGATTTCTAAAATCGATTCGGATGCCGAAAAAACTTCCTGGTAATTATAGGTCAGAAAGACCAGTCGACCCAGTGCGAAAAAGGCCAGCCAGAAGGCCAGAGCTTTCAAAAAAAAGATTGCGGTTTTAACCATAGTTGGGTTTAAGAAAAAGCAAAAATAAGAATCATTTGGTTTGCTTCAGAAATTCAACTAGTTTGGCCACTGCTCTGGCACGATGGCTTATTTGGTTTTTCTCATCCAAAGGCATTTGAGCAAATGATTTGGAATATCCATTGGGGATAAAAACGGGGTCGTAGCCAAAGCCTTCGTTTCCCGCTGTTTCATGGGCAATATGACCATCAACCTGACCTTCGAAATGATATTCCTGCCCGTTCACAATGAGAGAGATAACCGTGCGAAAGCGCGCATTTCGGTTGGCTTTGCCTTTCATTTCGTTGAGCAACTTCACCACATTGTCCCGAAAAGTACAGCCAGGTCCGGCATAGCGGGCCGAGAACACGCCAGGTTCGCCATTGAGGGCTTCCACTTCCAGGCCGGTATCATCGGCAAAACAATCGAGTCCAAAGTGGTTATAAATGGTTTGGGATTTAACGGAGGCGTTTTCGTGGAGAGTGAAATAAGGCTCATCAATATCCTGGTCGAAACCCATTTCTTTAAGACTCAGAATTTCGTATTGCTGATTTAGAAAATGCCGCACTTCGTCGAGTTTGTGGGCATTGTTGGTGGCAAAAATTATTTTTTTCAATGTCATAGGGAGTCTTCGGCCAGCTCAAATTCTTTTTTCTTGCGTTTAAATTTTCCAAAGGAACGGCTGAAATAGCCAATGAATCCGAAGATATAGAACAAAGCCACAAAGCTCAGCACATTGAGGAAAAACCATAAATCGCCGCTGAGCGACAACATCCATTTGCCGTGACCCAGAAAAAGCTGGGCTACAATGATGCCCGATAAGGCCAAAAACAGCAGCAGGAGCAAATACGATGAGATATTGCGCAGGAAATTGAGGATGTGGTGATGAAATTTGGATGTGTTGCTGCGGTTATCCCAATTGTCTTTTTCCCATTTCAAGCGGTATGTTCGTATCTCCTGAAACTTAAAGTCGCGGCTTTCGAGAATACGGGCGGCTATATAACGCTCATCCAGCGTGCGATTTTTAGAATACCCGCAATATATGCCAAACAATTCTTCGTCAGTTTTTTCGGAAAGGGTATCCAGACAATTGTAGATTTGATTCATTGTACTTTTGTTTAATAGGTCAACGAGCCTATGACTCCTTTATTGTGCAAAAGGTTGTATTAAATAATGAAAAAAGACACAATTAGGTTAATCACCCAAAAGGAGACAGTATTAGACTTATTTAGACGAGAGCGCCTCGGTGAGCATCATGTCGAAAAGCTGATTGATGGAATAGCCAAGCTCACGAATTTGTTTCGGAACAATGCTTTCGTTGGACAAGCCGGGAACGGTATTCACTTCGAGAAAGTATAATCCCTTGATACTGTGGATAAAATCGAATCTCACGACGCCTTTCAGATTGAGCACTTCGTAAAGATGAACCGCAGTTTTTTGTATTTCGGCGGTGAGGCTTAGGGGAATTTGCGCAGGAGTAACCTCGCTGTTGAGGGCAGGATTGTATTTGGCTTCGAAGTCGAAGAATTCCTTTTTGCTGGTGACTTCGGTGATGGGGAAAGGCATGATTTTGCCCTGATATTTCAAAACGCCGATGGTGAGTTCGCGGCCTTCCACAAATTCTTCAATCAGAATTTCGGTATCTTCGGCAAAGGCCTTGACCAATGCGGGCTCCAGCTCGTCGGCCGATTTAACCTTGCTCATTCCCACGCTGCTGCCGCCCTGATTAGGTTTTACGAAGCAGGGCAGTTGAATTTGGTCTAAGATTTCGGCGGGGGTAATATCCTGATGTTTAAATATATGCGTCGATTTCGACACCAATACACCCGAATTTCGCACCACGTGATTGCAGTAGGCTTTGTTAAAAGTGAGCGCACTGACGATGGACGAGCAACTGGTGACAGGTAAACCCAGCATTTCGAAATAGGCCGTAAGTTTACCATCTTCGCCCGGAGTGCCGTGAATGGCATTAAAAACCACATTGAATGTCACTTTTTGCTGGCCTATGGTGAGACTAAAATCGTTTTTATCCACCTGAATGCTACCCAGTTGCGGGTGTTGATAGACCCACTGAAAAGCTTTAATTTCAATCACATACACCGAATATTTATCGGCGGGAATATTTTCGGCCACCACTTTGGCGCTTTTAATGGAGATAACGGCTTCGCCCGAATCGCCGCCAGCCACCACAGCTACGTTTATCATAACATGAATTTTTTTCAAAGGTGCAGAAAATTTTGAATGTGAATCTGGGTTCCGCCATTTTTTGTTCACATGGGGAGTTTGATAATTTTAAGCTTTCAGGCATCAGTTTATTTGCATCTCAGGATAAGCCATGGCCAACATAATTAGTGGATTGTTGAAAAAAATGGGTCAACGGAAATATTATATTTGACCGAAAGTCAGTAGTTTAGCACCCACTTAAATATTGACAGCCATGTTCCGAAAATACAATTCCATAGAAAATTCCTATCAAACCGAATTTGTGGAACAGATTAAAAGAGAAGGTTTGGATGCGCAACCTTTTGTGGTTCAAGAGAAAGCGCATGGAGCCAATATCAGTTTCTGGAGTTCCGATGGAGTGCAGTTTCAGGCGGCCAAGCGGACAGGCGAGCTCAGTTGGGACGAGAAATTCTATAATTTTCAACTTGTTTTTCAGAAAAATCTATCGCGACTCCAGCAACTTTGGCAGGAAGTGACCGCCCAATATGGCCCCCAGGATATAATTCACATTTTTGGTGAGCTCATTGGTGGAAGCTATAAGCACCCCGATGTGGCCAAAGACAAACAAGCCGTTCCCACTCAAAAAGGAATCTGGTATTGCCCGTCGAACGAGTTCTATGCCTTTGACATCATGCTCAATTATACCCATTATCTGCCTGTGGATGAAGCCAATCAGCTGTTCGAAAAAGCCGGATTTATCTATGCCCACAATCTTTTCACAGGAAGCCTGAATGACTGCCTGGCTTATCCCAACCTTTTCGAATCCACCATTTATCAGCAATTTGGCTTGCCGCAAATAGAGCCCAACGTGGCCGAAGGCGTGGTGATTAAGTCTTTGAAATCCTGTTTCCTAAGCGGTGGTCAGCGGGTGATTCTAAAGAATAAAAACGAAAGATGGGAAGAAGTGGCCAACGCAAAAAAATCGGACAAGCCGCCAGTTCCAATTCCCGATACGGTAAGATTTTTACAGGAAGAAATTCAGCGGTATGTAACAGAGAATCGGCTCAATAACCTGATTTCGAAAGTTGGCACCGATGGCCTTAAGGATTTTGGTGTGGCCATGAGTTTGTTCTCGAAAGACATTATTGACGATTTTGAGAAAGATTTCGGCAAAACCTATCAGGAGTTGGACAAGAACGACCGGAAATTGGTGAAAAAAGCCATTTCGCGTCCCGCATCTATTTTGATATCTGCGGTGGTGAAGAGATGGTGATTTAGAGATGAGAGATGAGATTTGAGAGAGGAGATGTGAGGGATGAGAAGGGGTGACGGAGAGATGGAGCGAGGTGAGACATGAGATGAGAGATGAGAGAAGAGAGAAGAGAGAGATGGAGAGACTTGGGAGTAGTAGGTAGAAGTTAGTAATTAGCAGATTAGACTCAGAACAAAGAACAAAGAACAAAGAACAAAGAACAAAGAACAAAGAACAAAGAAC
>DYSN01000014.1 GCA_020718205.1 Draconibacterium orientale | reverse complement strand
ATCTATCTCCTTAAATTCTGTATTAACTCTAATATCTGTTATTTTCCAATCGTCAACTTTCGCGAATGTAACTTCGTTGAGTCTGTCTACCGACTGGTAGATTCGTCCTTCGTCATCGGTTGCAATCCGCGCGTAGTATATTTTTGAATATCATTAACTTATGTCTTTCTAAATTAATGTCTCGCATTTATTGGCATATAGACTATGAATCGCATTTCTGCTCACTGCCAAGGCGAATATCGGAGATTTGTTAATCCCCACCACCGGCCGCTTTAAAGCGGATCCGCGGTCACTTTAAAGCTCATATCAACCCCCAAAGTAACATCCTGAGTTAATGTTTCGCGCAAAACTACCTCGGTTCTCAGTTTATAAACCGACGATTTAATATAGGTATCGAGCCTTTCCGAAGTAACATTCATATTCAAAATCTTGTCGGTCGATGCTATATTTTCTTTCCGGGCCAATTCAATCTCATTGCCAGAATCTGTTGAAATATAGATGATTATCGATTTTAAAAAGCTAAATGTCTTGTTGCTCGGCGAAACAATCTCCAAATCGAGATGGGTGATATAGACGTCCTTCACCAATTTGGTGGACGTGTTATTGTTTGCAAATTCCTCTTCCGAATTGGTGGTGATGGGCGGAAGCCAAATCTCAAATGGAAGACTAAAGGGCAAAATATTGCTTTCAATCACCACTTCGGAGGTGTCATTCACCGTAAAAGTGAGTAAATCCTTAACTTTTGAACATGAAAAAATTGCCAAAAAAACAATTGGAACAATGATAATTAGAATAATCCTGATTTTCATAACTGAATTTATTTTAGTTGCTCTCAACAAATATAATACATTTTCTTATTAAATTCTTATTTATTTAACTTTCGCAAGTTCTCCTTACCCTGCTTGCAATAGGGTTTTGTAATTTGATAGTTTTTCAATTAGTTCATTATCAGTAATTAATTTTCCCATTAACATTTCCGTATCAATTTCAAATAATTCCGCTAAAGCATTTAAAATATTGACCACTATTTCACAAATTCGTTCGTTAACAGTGAGTTGAATAGTTTCGGCTTTTGTATTTCGAAACAAAGCTCCCAATGATTCATAATCTGCAAATCTTCCGGCCGTGGACAATAAATTGTATTGCAACATGCAAATGGTAGGTGTTGCAATTTGAGCATCAAAATCCTGCGATTGAGATTTACCTAATCCAAAATACTGTTTAGCTTCCTTAAAGAATACCTCAATAGACCATCTTGTAGAATATATTTTGTAGGCTTGTTCAAAGGTTAAACCCAAATTCGTTGTAAGCAATATGTGCCACTTGCCTTTTCTCGACGTCTTGCAAAAGAACAATTTAACCGGTATCTCATTGAAATTCACAACTGCTTCGCTATAATAAAAACTCAATTGTTTTGAGCGTTTTAATTTTTTGGTTTTCCGTTGATAGTCTATTATTTCTTTTGCAGTCATTCTTTTTTCATTAAACAGGTATCGTGTTTTTCCCATTTTTTCCATGCCGGGTAAGTAAATTCCAATGCGTCGTGTTTTTACAAATTTCACCAGTTCAAAGCAAGTAAACCAACTGTCAACTAACAAATAATCAAATCTTAGCTCATTGCCAATGGCTGTTCTAATCATCATTATCATGCTTTTGATTTTACTTGTAAAATATTCTTCCTTGCGTTTGTAAGCCGCCGAATACTTGCTGCGGTGCTTTGAAAAACGGTCCTTCAGTTGTTTGTGAGACAATCCGTAAGGTCGTCTTTTGTTTTTCCCGTCATCTCCATGTAGTGAAAAATATAATGCGAAAAAACTCTTACCCTCGTCATAACCCATAAATAAACCCTTGAAAGCCAGTATGCTTTGATGGCTTACGTGAGGAAAAACTTTGCCAATTAGTTCTAAGCGTTTGCCTGTTTTGGGCAAATCAGAATCGTCGATAATAAGGCATCGTACTTGTTTGCTTTCTGGGTCATTGGTCCTATTTTTCGTTTTTCTTATCAATTGCATTGATGCTTTATAGGCTATTTTTCTCCAGTCGATCAAGCTGTCATTCAGCAGTCGGTAAAAAACGTCTTTCCCTAAACCAAATGTTGAATACAACGATGAGTTTTTATAATGCCAAACGTCCTGTATGTCGAAAAATGGAAACAGAATAATCAGAAGTAACTTGTCGAGGTTTTTGTACTCATTATTGACCTTGCTTTGAAGCCCAATTTGTTTTTCTGATAATGTCAAAGAACTTAAAACTGATTATATCGTATTTATCGCTTTTTCACTTGAACTAAAAAAGCTTTTTATTTCTGAAACTATTGTTGTACTTTTTTTTTGGCAGCATATTTTAAATTGTTTGTTTGGCAAAATAAAGTTACTGATAATCAGTAATATAACAAAATAAATATGCTGCTTTTTACTTCATTTTCAATTATTTAATCTACTTGCGAAAGTTGAGTTATTTATTTCAGCTATTTGATTAAAAACCTATTGCTTAAAAACAATAACATTAAAAATTACTTAAAAATAAACTGTTCGGCATCAAACAACTACTATTCACACAAATTTTTTTAATTTTGCATCCTTTTATAAGTTCAACAAATTCAATCCATTAGAAATTTATTAGAGAATGTTTAAATATCAAGAATATAAGAATTTAAATTTAACAGGAATAGCCGCCGAAACGCTCAAATTTTGGGAAGAAAATCAAGTCTTTCATAAAAGTCTCGAAACCCGGAAGCAAGGAGAAAACTTTGCCTTTTACGAAGGTCCCCCTTCGGCCAATGGGGTTCCGGGCATTCACCATGTGATGGCACGCGCTATTAAAGACATTATTTGCCGCTATCAAACGCTGAAAGGAAAATACGTAAGCCGCAAAGCCGGTTGGGATACCCATGGCTTGCCTGTGGAAATTGGCGTAGAAAAAACCCTTGGCATCACCAAAGAAGATATCGGAAAGAAAATTTCGGTGGAAGATTATAATAAAGCCTGCCGCACCGAGGTCATGAAATACAAAGACCTTTGGGATGACCTCACCGTAAAAATGGGCTATTGGGTAAATCTCGACGATCCTTATATTACCTTCGACAATAAATATATTGAATCGGTATGGTATTTATTATCAAAACTTTACGAAAAAGGTTTGCTCTATAAAGGCTTTACCATTCAGCCCTTCTCCCCTGCCGCAGGAACCGGACTAAGCACCCACGAGCTCAATCAACCGGGATGCTACCGCGATGTAAAAGACATTACCCTCACGGCTCAGTTCAAAGTCATAAGAAATCTGGTATCGGAAAAACTATTCTCCAATATCTGGGGCGACCTTTTCTTTATGGCCTGGACCACAACCCCCTGGACCTTACCATCGAATACGGCATTGGCAGTGGGTAAAAAAATAGAATATGTTAAGGTAAAAACCTACAACCCCTATACTTCCGAAAAAGTGACCGTTATCCTGGCCAAAGCCTTAATGGGTCATTTCTTTCCAGAGAAAAGTGCTGAACTCAAATTGGAAGACTACGAGGCCGGCCAAAAAGCAATTCCCTTCGAAGTGGTCGACGAGTTCACCGGAGCCGACCTGGAAGGAATGCGATACGAGCAGCTCCTCCCCTATGCACAACCTACCGAGGGCGATGCTTTCCGTGTAATCATTGGCGATTTCGTTACCACCGAAGATGGTACAGGTATTGTTCACATTGCCCCCAGTTTTGGTGCCGACGACTTTAAAGTGGCTCGCCAAAATGGAATTGGAGCCCTCACTCTGGTGGATAGCACCGGAAGATTTACCGCCGAAATGGGCGAGTTTGCCGGCCGTTTTGTCAAAAGCGAATACTATGCCGATGCCGACCCCATGCGAAACGAATCGGTGGATTTGGACATTGTGGTGAAACTGAAAAAGGAAAACCGCGCCTTCAAATCCGAAAAACATGTTCACTCCTATCCCCACTGCTGGAGAACCGATAAACCCATTCTCTATTATCCCCTCGATAGCTGGTTTATTAAAACTACCAGCCTGAAAGACAGAATGATAGAACTCAATAAAACCATCAACTGGAAACCAAAAGCCACCGGCGAAGGCCGCTTTGGCAACTGGCTCGAAAACCTGGTTGACTGGAATCTGTCGCGCTCCCGTTTCTGGGGAATTCCTTTGCCCATCTGGACCAGCGAAGACCGTACCGAGCAAATCATAATCGGCAGTGCCGAACAACTACGCAGCGAGATAGAAAAATCAGTTGAAGCCGGGTTCATGCAGGAGAATCCGCTGGGCAATTTCAAGCCCGGTGATATGAGTGCCGAAAACTATCTTACCTTCGATTTCCATCGCCCCTATGTCGACCAGATAGTTTTGGTTTCGGCCACAGGACAAAAAATGTTCCGCGAGTCCGATCTCATCGATGTGTGGTTCGATTCAGGTGCTATGCCCTATGCTCAGCTTCACTATCCCTTCGAAAATAAAGAGCTTTTTGAGGAAAATTTCCCCGCCGACTTTATTGCCGAAGGTGTCGACCAAACCCGTGGCTGGTTCTTTACCCTCCATGCCATTGCCACCATGCTTTTCGATAAAGTCGCTTTTAAAACAGTAGTTTCCAACGGATTAGTTCTCGATAAAAACGGCAACAAAATGTCTAAAAGACTCGGAAATGCCACCGATCCATTCGAAACCCTTGCCCAGTTTGGCCCCGATGCTACACGCTGGTACATGATAACAAATTCGCAGCCCTGGGATAATCTTAAATTCGACGTTTCGGGCATCGACGAGGTGCGTAGAAAGTTCTTCGGAACACTCTACAATACCTATGCCTTCTTTTCTCTCTATGCCAATATCGATGGGTTTAGCTATGCGGAAAAAGACATAGAATTTCAGCAACGTCCTGAGCTCGACCGCTGGATTCTCAGCGAATTGCATACCCTCATAAATGAAGTGGATGAAGCCTATGCCAAATACGAACCCACCCGCGCCGGACGTGCCATAGCTCTCTTTGTCGACGAGCATTTGAGCAACTGGTATGTGCGTTTAAGCCGCCGCAGATTTTGGAAAGGCGACTACAGCGAAGATAAAATTTCGGCCTATCAAACCCTTTACAACTGTCTGGAAACTGTGGCCATTCTCAGTGCTCCCATCGCTCCATTTTACTCTGAACGTCTGTTCAACGATTTGAATAAAGTAAGCGGAAAGAGAACCGAAGAAAGCATACATCTCTGCACCATGCCCCAAGCCGACGAGTCGAAAATAGACAAAGACCTCGAAGAACGAATGGAAATGGCTCAGCTTTACTCGAGTATGGTTTTATCACTGCGCAAAAAGAACAAAATCAGGGTTCGTCAGCCACTCAACAAGGTGATGATTCCAATCCTCGACGAGAAGTTTAAATCGCAGATTGATAAAATTACCGACCTGATTCTTTCAGAAGTCAACGTGAAAACACTGGAGTTCATGACAGAAGACAGCGGTATGCTGGTGAAAAAAATAAAGCCAAACTTCAAAACTTTAGGGCCCCGCTACAGCAAACTCATGAAACCTATTGCCGAAGCCATCACCAACTTTACCTCGGCCGATATTAAGAGTCTGGAGAAAAATGCCAGCTATAAACTCTTGATAAACAACGAAGAATTGATGATTGACCTCGATGATGTGGAAATATTTACCAACGATATTCCAGGCTGGTTAATAGCTTCTCAGGGACCCCTCACCATTGCCCTCGATATCACAATAACCGAAGAGCTTCGTCTGGAAGGAATTGCCCGCGATATTGTCAATAAAATTCAAAGCATCCGCAAAGACAAGGGATTGGAAGTTACCGATCAAATCGAAATCGAAATATTAAAACAAGAATCAACAGAGGAAGCTATCAATAATAATTATTCCTATATTTGCTCAGAGACTTTGGCACAAAGCCTTAAGCTGGTTGATACAGAATTACAAGGTGCCGAATCGGTTGAATTATCAGATGATTTGACAGTTGTAATAAAAATTGAAAAACCTCAGCAAAAATCACAGTATTAAAATGTAGTGTTATGGAAACAGAAACCAAAAAAACACGCTATTCCGATAGCGAATTGCAAGAATTCAAAGAGATAATCCTTAAAAAATTAGACAAAGCAAGGATTGATCTGAAGATGCTTACCGAAGCCTACATTAATAATAACGATCACGGTACCAACGATACCTCCCCCACCTTCAAAGTGCTGGAGGAAGGCAATGCTGTTCTTACCAAAGAAGAAAACAGCAAATTGGCCGGTCGTCAGGAGAAGTTTATTCAAAACCTCGAAATGGCTCTGATTCGCATCGAAAATAAAACCTATGGCATTTGCCGCGAAACTGGTAAACTAATATCGAAAGAACGTCTGAAAAGCGTTCCCCATGCCACTTTGAGTATCGATGCCAAGCTAAACAGGCCTAAAGTATAATTATATCTTTATATCAAAATATTGAAGCATTTTGTAAGAGATGCTTCTTTTTTTTAAATCAGAACCCTTGAAAAAAGCATATTTAGTCATATTTTTAGTTTTGGTACTCGACCAGATTATAAAAATCTATATCAAGACCCACTTCATGCTGGGCGAAGAAATTCACGTTCTGGGCGATTGGTTCATAATCCATTTTACCGAAAATGCCGGTATGGCTTTTGGATATGAATTAGACTTTTCTTTTGGAAAGCTTGCACTAAGCCTGTTTAGAATTATTGCCATTATTGCCATGGGTTTTTATCTGGTGCATCTGGTAAAAAGAAAATCGCCATCTGGTCTCATTATCAGCATTGCCCTGGTAATGGCTGGTGCCATTGGAAATATCATCGACAGTGCATTCTACGGAATGATTTTCAGCGAAAGCATGTTCCACCAAACTGCCACTTTATTTCCTGCCGAAGGGGGTTATGCCGGTTTTTTACATGGTAAAGTGGTCGATATGTTCTACTTCCCGTTGTTCACCTATACCTGGCCTCAATGGATTCCTTTGGTGGGGGGACAGATGTTTACGTTCTTCCAACCCGTTTTCAACTTAGCCGATTCGGCAATTACGGTTGGCGTAGCACTTATCCTCTTGTTTCAGAAACAATTCTTTAAACAATAAGCTTTCTTCTTATTCCAGTACAGATTGCATTCGGTTTACCAAAGTCAGCTGATTGGCAGCTCTGTGCAGATTGTGTTCAGGATATTTAGTTTTGTAATAGATATCGCCGTTCAGAAAATCGGTTAAAAACCTTAAACCCATGATAAATGTGATGGTTTGAGCGGCCAAAGGGAGAAGTTCTTTTTCGGTGGCCGATAAAATGGTTTCCACCTCGCTTAAAAATCCCCTGTGATAATTCTGGTAAAATTCCGTATTAAACTGAACCTTGTTTAAGTCCGTTTCATCTTCAACAGCGGTGCTGCAGATACTGCGAACGCTATCGCCAAAATCGTAATGCACGATTCCCGGCATTAGTGTATCCCAATCTATTACAGCCAATGCTCTATCGTTTTCATCAAATAGAATATTGCTCAGTTTGGTATCGTTGTGGGTAACCCTCAGCGGAATTTCTCCTGCTTCGTGTAAATACTGCAACTGGTGCATTTTTTCCCGTTGACTCAACACCTGTTCAATCCATTGATCTGCCATTTTCCGGCGTTCTGGCAATGCTAGTGTCAAAGTCTGGTCAAACTGTTGAAAGCGGAACGACATTTTATGAAACCCGGGGATTACCTCGATTAACTGATTGGCATCGAAGTGATTGAGATGGGAAATAAAATGTCCGAAAGCCTTGCCCGCCTCATGAGCCTGTTGAGCATTTTCAGTCTTATTCAAAACCTTCGAGTTTCCAATATGATCCATCAGATTCCAATAATTTCCGTTGTCATCGTAAAAATAATATAAGTTATTTTTAGCGGGATAGAAACGAAGCACCTGATGCAGAAACATCTTGTCCTGAGCCAGATGTGCTGCTACCAAAACCTTGTTTTGCATGAGTCCCGGAATGTTGGGAAACACATAATGGTTGAGTTTTTGGAGCACAAATAAACCTTTATCTGATTCAATCAAATAAGTATCGCTAATATGGCCAGATATTAGTAACCTGGAATTGAACATTTTGTATTCTGGCAAAAATTCTCCAAATATTTTTTTTATCATAATTTTACATATTTACGCCAAAAGCCATTTCCAAAGAGGTAAAATGGTGATTGTTTTTTCTTTAATAATGATGGTTTCTTCTTCATCTTCGGTTAAAATGAGTCCTTTTGACAATTGATAGATTTTCATAGCTTCCAATAATCCATTGATTTCTCTTTCTTTTGTTGTCTCATTTATAAGCGATCTGCAAACCTGAATAGCCTCAGAAATTTGTGTTTGATCTTTCAAAATAAAATCACATTCCTTGCTTTTTTGATGATAAAATATTTCCACATTTCTTCTAATTAATTCAACAAAAACAAGATTTTCCATATATCTTCCATAGTCTTCAGAAATTCTAAAAGCTGTATTACTCATCATGCCATTATCAATACAATAAATCTTCTTTTTACCAGAAAATTGTTTTTTTAGAGAATAATCAAATTGAAATATTTCAAAAAATAAATAAGTGTCCTTCAAATATTCATAATACTTCTCCACCAATTCATAAGAAAGATTTAGAGCTATTCGTATATTATTCAAATTTATAGGCTTACCAATATTCGACATCATGTACAATGCTACTTTTTTCACATTATCATAATTTTTTAAATTATATCGAGCCACTATATCTTTTAAAATAATGGTGTCATAATACATCATAATTTCTTGTTTTTGAAGATTTTCTGTCATTAAAGTGACCATTGGAAAACCTCCCTCAACAATATAGGAATTGAACGCAATTTTGTAATGGATTCGGTTAGTAATAAAGGTTGATTTTGTTGGTAAATCAATATTTTTAAAATTTAAGTATTCTTTGAATGATAATGGATAAACATTAATGGATAAATATCTACCTGATAAAGCTGTTCCAAACTCTTTACTTAATAATTTTGACGAGGAGCCTGTGATAAATATATAAGCTTTGTTCAATTCATATTGCATTAAAACCCACTTTTCCCATAAATGTAAATTTTGAATTTCATCCAGGAATAAATATGGTTTCGTTTCATTATTGACAAATTCCTTATAAACTTCTTGTATTTGTTCTAAAAGATTGGTTGATAATTCTGGATGAAGTCGTGGATCTTCAAAATTTATATAAAGCAATTCCTCTTTTTTAATGCCTTTTTGATGAAGATGTTTCATGTGATTAATCAGTAAAGACGATTTCCCGGATCTTCTTACTCCTTTTAACAATAAAATTTCATTGGAAGCAGAAAACTCTTCAATCATTTGCTGATAATCCATGCGAGCAATCAGATTGGGAAAATCTTTATCCCAAAAATTCCAATCATTTAAAACTGAAAATAGAGCTGTCTTTTCCATTAGATTGTAAATTAAATATCAAATCTAATAAAATTTTCGGTTAACCGAAACTTTTCACACTAAATTATTTCTGTTAACAGAAATAATTTGATTAAAATCTACCAAAGCTTTTCGGGATATTTTCCTTCTTTGATTAAGTTTCTGATACTCTCAACCACCACAGGCCTGTCTTCCTGATAGGTAACACCAAACCAACCGGCTCCCGATTCCAAAACTCTTGTTTTCGCCAAACCCTCCACTATCATTTCATTTACCACCGAAGGAATATAGAATTCACTTTTTAACTCGTCTTTGTGGGCTTGAATAAATTTTCCAAAACGGGTTTCCAACTGCTCGAAAAATCTCGGGGTAAAACCCCAGAAATTCATGGAAACCAAGGTGTTTTCGTCGAGTTTTATGCTTTGTTTGTTGTCGTCTTCAAAATAAATACCATCCACTTTTTTCTCAATATGAGTGCGCTCCACCACATCTTTCAAAAACCCGTTCTCATCGCTGGTACATTGACCTCTGCTCACATATCCGTGGTCGGACAAGGTGTTTTTAAGATTATACCCCACCATGCAGTTATCGTTGATATTTTCGTCGAGATGGGCAAAGTAGTTGGCAATGGTTTCGTAGGCCTCGAAGCCATAGAAATCGTCGGCATTGATAACCGCAAAATTCTCGTGAATAATATCGCCGGCCATTAAAACGGCATGACCTGTTCCCCAGGGTTTTTGCCTATCGGGGTTTATGGTAACGCCTGCCGGAATTTTCATTAACTCCTGAAAAGCGTATTCCACCTGAATTTTACCATTCAACTTGTTGCCAATAAACTCCCTAAAATCGGCTTCAATACTTTTTCTTATCACGAAAACCACCTTACCAAATCCTGCTCTTATGGCATCATAAATACTATAATCTATAATGGCCTCGCCACCCGGACCCACTTTGTCCAATTGTTTTAATCCGCCATAGCGACTACCTATTCCAGCCGCAAGTATCAATAAAGTTGGTTTATTTTTCATATAAAAATTGATTATTTTGATGCAAAAATAGAAAAATTGGCCGCAGTTAAAATATTAAAATTTCACCCAATTTTTTGCAGGTTCCATATCTTTAAAAAACCTGATGGAAATACCGCGGTTATTGACGGCGGTTTCATAGAATGATGCCGACTTCATATTCTTCGGATTGGTTACATTGGCCACCCTCACTACCTTGTCTACTTGTCTGGCAAAATATTCGGCCATTTGATAATTATCTAAACCCCCAATTTATAAATCAACTGAGTTTCGTCACAAAGAATACTTCGTAAATTGTATTTCAAGGCAGCTTGGATAACGCTATCGGTATAATTAATAACATCGTTGATGGAATCGTCTTGTCCCTTTGCCACAACAAACAACAAATCTTTCTTGGGGTAAATTTCATAGGTGATGGCCATAACAATATTTTTTGGTGATTATAAAAAAATAACTAAATAATACCCAGCTTTTTACTGATTGTCAACATTTTGTGAATGGGTTTTTGAGCTCGTTCTATGGTGTTGTCATTAAGAAAAATCTGAGGCGATTCGTTCTTTAAGCAAAGATATAATTTTTCTAATGTGTTCATTTTCATATAGGGACAATCGTTGCAGCTGCAGGTTTTGTCTTTAGGTACCACAAGAAACTGTTTATAGGGGGAGTTTTTCTTCATTTGATGCAAAATACCTGTTTCGCTGGCCACAATGAATTTTTTCGAAGTCGATTTTTCAGAGTATTTGAGCATGGCAGTGGTTGAGCCTATCATGTCGGCAAGTTTCAATACCGGACCATCGCACTCGGGGTGAGCCAGCAATTCGGCATCCGGATGCTCCGTTTTAAGCTGAATGATAGCTTCGGTGGTCAACTGATTGTGAACCAGACAAGTACCATCCCACAGAACCATATTGCGACCAGAAATATTGTTAATATATCCCCCCAGATTTTTATCCGGTGCAAAAATTATTTTCTGTTCTTTGGGAAACGATTCTACTATTTGCACAGCATTTCCGCTGGTAACTATTACATCGGAGAGTTCTTTGATTCCGGAAGTACAATTGATATAAGAAAGAACAATATGGTCGGGAAATTGCTCCCGGAATTTTTTAAAATCCTGAGGCGGACAACTATCTGCCAAAGAGCAACCTGCATCCAAATCCGGCAATAACACCATTTTATAAGGATTTAGAATTTTAGCGGTTTCGGCCATAAAATGAACCCCGGCAAATACAATAATTTCAGCATTTGTTTCGGCTGCATTTTGCGCCAAGCCTAAGCTATCACCCACATAATCAGCTATTTCCTGAATTTCGGGGATTTGATAATAATGGGCCAGAATTACCGCTTTCTTTTGCTTTTTAAGTTTTGCTATTTCGTCGATATAATCCACTGGAGTATTGTTTAAAATTCAAGGCAAATTTAATCGAAAGCAGTCAAATCGAAATAATTAGTTTTAAGCTTCAAAAAGGCATATTATTTATTATTTTCTTTTTATAAAATTCTTAAATCATGGTTTAATAATAATAGATTGTTCACATCGTGATAACTTATTTTTAATGTACTTGGATTTGATGAAAACATCAAGTTTTAAGGTTTTATAAACATACGGAAGATGTTTATTGAGTGAATGTTAGGATAGAAATGAACAGGGTGTTCATAAACCCGTTGTGGATAAAATGTATGTTTTCAAACATTAAATTAATGTTAATTACAGGTTAATTTCCGGTAACAAATTCTAATAAGTTTTTAGAACAGGTTAGGGAGCCTATATCAATTGTTTATAAAAGTTCACTTATCATTATTATTTAACATCATATGAACACTTTACAACTAGTTTTTGTTAATAGCGCTTAATCGTCTTATTAACAATTGTTTAAAATGTGTCTATTCTATTAAAAAGTAAGTGGTTAGATTGTTAAAAACCCATTATTTAATACGATACTTCTGTCAGAGTCTTTGTGAAATGGTGGAGTTGGTTGTTTCGCTTTCTGGCTTAAAACTAAGTGTAGGAACAAGGGAGGTTTTCGTATTTTTGCCAAATAAAATGATATTATGCAGAATTGGTTTAATTGTAAAGTGAAGTATCAAAAAATTGATGAACACGGTAAGCAGGTCAGAGTTAGTGAAAGCTATTTGGTTGAAGCCATTAATTTCACCGAAGCCGAAACACGTACTTTCGAGATCATGACTCAGTATGCCGGAGGTGATATAGTGGTTAGTGGAATTAATAAGGCTAATTTTTCTGAAATTATAAATTATGAACAAGGTCAATATTGGTTTAAAGCCAAGGTGAGTTTGGATGATTATGACGAAAGCAGCGGAAAGCTTACCAAAGTTAATCAGTATTTTCTGGTTGCAGCCAATAGTGTGAAACAGTGTTTTGAGCGGATTGAAGAAAATTTGTCGGGAATGCAAGTTGAGTTCGATATTCCAGCCATTGCCTTGAGCCCAATTCTCGATGTTTTCCCACTCTTCGATAATGCGGAACAAGAGCAGGAAATACCTCAAAATCTAAAACCACTTGCTTCATTCGAGAAAGTGGAAGACGAAGAATGGACAGAAAATGAAGAAGAAACCAACCCCGAAGAAGAGGTTGAAAATTAATACGACCAATAGACATCCTTTTGAGTACAGGTAGCTATGAAATACTGATTAATAAATTAAACGCCTTTATCAATAAGTATTATAAGAATCTTATTATAAAGGGGCTTATGTATTTATTAATGGTGGGTCTAAGCCTTTTTATATTATTGGCCATCAGCGAATATCTCGCTCATTTCTCGTCAACGGTTCGTAGTATTTTGGTGATTCTCTATGGGATAGTTATCAGCGGGTTGCTACTGCGTTTTATTGTATTTCCGCTTTTGAGTCTATTAAGGATATACAAGCATATTACAGTTGACGAAGCAGCCATCATTATCGGTAAGCATTTCCCCGAAATTGACGATAAGCTGAGTAATGTGTTGCAGCTGCACCGATTAGAAGAGTTGAGCCATGCACAAGTAGAACTTATCGAAGCAGGAATAGACCAGAAACTATCGCGGTTGGAGCCTATTCCATTGTTGAGTGCAATCAATTTCAAATCCAATCTTAAATATCTGAAGTATCTCCTTATTCCAATTGCTATTATATTGATTACATGGATTTTACAGCCTTCTTTTATTCAGGAACCTACTAGCAGACTCATCAGGTTTCAGGAAGAATTCGAAAAAGAAATGCCTTTCGAAATTATTATTCTAAATCAAAAACTCGAAGCGTTTCAAAAAGGTGATTTTAAGCTTGAATTAAAAATTCAGGGGAGTCAATGGCCCGATAAGCTCTTTCTTAACAGCAATGGAAATCGATATCTTCTTCAGAAAATTAAAGACAATGAATTCAGCTATCAGTACAAAAACTTGCTTACGGATCAGGATTTCTATTTTACCGATGGCACCGGTTTTAACTCAAAGCATTTTCTTTTAAAAGTTTTCCCCTTAGCTTCCATCAACCAATTGGAAGTCAGTATTGTACCTCCTGCCTACACAGGTCTTGAAAAACGTATAGAAAAAAATATCAGCGACTTATCCATTCCTTTAGGAAGTATGGTAAGCTATAGTCTTCAATTGTCGAATAGCACAGGGCTCTGGTTCGGAAATGACAGTTCAAGTATTTATCATTCCATTAAGAACAATCAGTTTGTTCTTCCCGACACAATTTTAGCCAGCGAGAAATTTAAAGTCGTCATTTCAAGCCCTTTCAAGTCACGCAGCGATAGTTTGAGTTGGTTTGTGAATATGATAAACGACCGTTATCCTGTTATTCAGGTGGAATCTACTCCCGATACAGCCAATCCAAGCCTGTTTTATTTCACCGGAATCATTGACGATGATTATGGATTTAGCAATTTATCATTGATAATAGAAACAGGCGATTCCGCAATTGTTCAAACCATTGACATACACAGAAATACCAAGCCTCAGCGGTTTTATCATTATCTCGATACCCGCGAAATCAATATGAAGAAAGGCTCAGATATTAGCTATTATTTTAAAATTGCCGATAACGATGGTATCAACGGGGCTAAAAGTACTACCAGCGAAAAAGTAGTTTTTCATTATGATAGCGACTCAGAAATTCAAGAGTCCATCGATAAAGACTCTGAATCGTTGAAAGCAGAATTGGATGACAATCTGAAGCAATGGAAGGAATTGCAGGAGGAAATTAAGAAGTTCAGGAAGGATTTGGTAAACAAGGAGTTGATGAGTTGGGATGATCATAAAAAAATGGACGAGCTCATGAAGATGCAGCAAGAGTTGCAGAATAAAATAGAAAATCTGAATCAGACCCACGAAAAAATCAACGAAAAATCATCGCAAACTGAGCAAAGTGAGCGGATATTAAAGAAACAAGATCAGCTCGAACGCCTGTTTGAACAAACCCTTGACCCCGAAACCCTGCAGAAAATGCAGGAATTACAAAAGATGCTCGAAGAGATGAATAAGGAAAACGCTCAGGAAATGTTGGAGCAACTCGAAATGTCGTCGAAAGAGTTTGAAGAGCAGCTCGACAGAAATCTGGAGCTTTTTAAACAATTGGAATTCGAGATGAAATTGGAGAAAAATATAGAACAAATGCACAAATTGGCCGAAGAGCAACGTGATTTGGCTATCGAAACAGAGAAAGCTTCCAAAGAAAAATCCGATGAGTTAAAAGAACGCCAGGACACTTTAAATCAGCGTTTTGAAGAGCTTAAGAAAGACCTGGATAAAATAGACAGTTTAAATAAAGAACTCGAAGAGCCCAATAAATTCGATAAGAAAACAGAGGAGCAACAAAAAATCGATAGCCTACAACAAGAATCCAGCGAAAATCTAAAGGAGAAAAAACCCATAAAAGCATCCGAAAGCCAGAAAAAAGCTGCCGATGAGATGGAAGAAATGGCCGAAGAGATGGAGCAGACCATGGAAGAAGATGGAGCCGAACAAATGGGCGAAGACATTGAAAATCTGCGCGATATTCTGGATAAATTAATTCGATTAAGTGTGATTCAGGAAAATCTCATCGACAGTGTTCTTCCTCTCGATGCCGTGGATCCCCGATACAATTCTTTTGTAAGAAATCAATTCGCCATGGAGCAGAAGCTTCAAAGTGTAAGAGATAGTTTGAATAGTTTAGCCAAAAGGCAACCCGCCGTTCAGCCCTTTGTGCTAAAGGAGTTTAATACCATAGATTACCGCCTTAAAGCTGCAACAAGCTATTTGGTTGAGCATCGCACTGCCGATGCAGCCCGCGAGCAGCAATACGTCATGACCTCGCTAAATCAGCTGGCACTCATGCTCAACGAAGCCATGGAGCAGATGCAGAAAATGATGAACAGCATGATGAAAGGAAGTTCCGGAAGCAAATCGAGCTGTCCGAAACCAGGAAGTGGCAAGCCGAGTTCCAAAAGCATGAAGCAAATGCAAGAACAGCTCAACGAGCAGATGAAAGCCTTGCAAAAGCAAATGAAGGAGGGCAAATCCAAGTCAAAAGATGGAAATAAAAGCGGGGGTATGAGCGAAAAGTTTGCCAGAATGGCTGCCGAGCAAGCTAAATTGCGAAGAATGGTAGAGGAATATCAGAAATCTCTTTTAGATGAAACGGGCGAAAAACCTGTTGGTTTTGATGGCTTGATGCAGGATATGGAGAAAACGGAGAGCGATTTGGTGAATAAAATTCTCAACGAGGAAACTTTAAAACGTCAGCAGAGTATTATGACTCGTCTGCTAAAATCGGAAAAAGCCGAACAGGAACGGGAGAAAAAGGAAGAGCGCAAGAGCGATGAAGGAAAAAATATAAAAAGGGGTAACCCAAAAGAATTTTTAAAGTATAAAGAAAATAAAGAAAAAGATATAAATTTGATGAGAACTATTCCGCTCGATTTCAATCCTTATTATAAGGAGAAAGTGGATAAGTACTTTTTTAAATTCGATAATATTGAAGATGATGTTAAGAAGTAAAGAGTTAAAAATGAAGTCGGAACTCCAGGAGATTCATAAACTGGAGGATTTTGTAGAGCAGATTTCCGATGTGTTTAATATAAACAGCACCTATTATTCCAACATTTTGGTGGCCTTGAACGAGGCTGTAATCAACAGCATAATTCATGGTAATAAGAGCGATAAGAATAAAATGGTTACCGTTTTATTCGAAGCTAAAAACAAAGGTCTGTTTTTTACCGTTTCTGATGAAGGCACAGGTTTCGATTTTGAAAATTATCCCGACCCAACAGATATCACTATTCAAAACTACACTGAAATAGGTCGCGGGCTCTACCTGATAAAATCGCTGAGCGACAGCATTGTGTATGATACAGATAGAAAATTGCTGGAAATTGGTTTTACCATCAGTAGTATTAACAAAGAGCTGGCTGTTAGTAGAATACAATCGCTGCATGAATATTTTAAAACTGCAAATAAATCTGTTGAAGTTTAAGTTTATTGCCAATAATATTTCAAAATAGAACTTCTTCGGAAGTGATCCTGAATCAAGCTAATTTGCAAAAATGGCTTGTGAGATTGTGTAGTGAGGAGAATTATAGTTTGGGTCGATTGGTATACACTTTAGTAAGCGATGAAGAGCTTCACCGGATTAATGTAGAATTTCTGAACCACGATACTTTAACGGATATTATCACCTTCGACTACTGTACTAGGAATGTGGTTTTCGGAGAAATATTCGTTAGTATTGAGCGGGTGAAAGAAAATTCTGAAGCAGTGGGCGTCGATTTCTACCACGAATTGAAACGGATTTTGGCTCATGGCCTTCTCCATTTGGTTGGTTACGCCGACAAGATGCCTCTCGAAAAAAAGTTGATGACTCTTAAAGAGGATTATTACCTATCTTTGCTGCCGGAATTCGAATAGAAGATTCCATTTATTATAACCCCTAAAGAGTATAAGAATGTTTCACGTGGAACAAAATTCTATAATGTTTCCTGTTTACGATGTTATTGTCGTAGGTGCAGGTCATGCGGGTGCCGAAGCAGCTGCTGCCGCTGCCAATCTGGGGTCCGGTACATTGTTAATTACAATGGATATGACCAAGATTGCGCAAATGAGTTGTAATCCTGCTATGGGTGGAGTGGCCAAAGGGCAAATAGTTCGTGAAATTGATGCCTTGGGCGGTTATAGTGGCCTTGTTACGGATCGAAGTATGATTCAATTTCGTATGTTGAATAGGAGCAAAGGTCCCGCCATGTGGAGCCCCAGAGCTCAAAGCGACAGAATGAGATTCTCGGATGAATGGCGAAACCTTTTGGAAAACACCCCCAACCTCGATTTCTGGCAAGATAGAGTAGATTCGTTATTGGTTGAAAATGGTGTGGTTAAAGGGGTTAAAACCCAAATGGGACAGGAAATTAGTGCAAAAACTGTAATTCTTACTAATGGCACATTCCTGAATGGAAAAATGTTTATTGGAGAAAAAGTTGTTTTGGGGGGAAGAATGGGAGAAAAAAGAAGCACCGGAATTACAGAGCAACTTGTTGAGTTTGGCTTTAAAGCAGACCGAATGAAAACCGGAACACCAGTTCGTATCGATGGAAGAACCATAGATTTTTCTAAACTTGTGGAACAGCCAGGCGACGATATTCCAGGTAAATTCAGCTATTTATCAACCCCGGAACTCACTAATCAGCGTTCCTGCTATTTGGCCTATACCAATCTCGATGTTCATGGAACTCTGAAAACAGGGTTCGATCTAAGCCCAATGTTTACCGGTAAAATTGAAGGCGTTGGGCCGAGATATTGCCCCAGTATCGAAGATAAAATTAACAGATTTAGTGATAAAAATCAACATCAATTGTTTGTTGAGCCCGAAGGTTGGACTACCATCGAGTACTATCTCAATGGATTCTCCTCCTCGCTGCCCGATCATGTTCAGGTGAGTGCTCTCCGACAAATTCCAGGCTTTGAAAAGGCGAAAATATTCCGTCCGGGCTATGCAATAGAATACGACTATTTTCCACCTGAACAACTGAATTATTCATTGGAAACAAAGTTGATTTCGGGGTTGTTTTTTGCTGGCCAAATCAATGGTACCACAGGTTATGAAGAGGCAGCAGCTCAAGGTTTGATGGCCGGCATTAATGCCAATCTAAAGGTTAAAGGACAAAATCCCTTTATTTTATCCCGCAGCGAAGCTTATATAGGGGTTTTAATTGACGATCTAATCACCAAAGGAGTCGACGAGCCCTACAGAATGTTTACCAGCAGGGCAGAATACCGGATACTCCTGCGTCAAGATAATGCCGATTTAAGATTAACTGAGAAATCGTATCGGTTGGGATTGGCTAAGGAAGACAGATATGGCATCATGGTAACCAAAAGAGAAAAAGTCCTACAAATACTTGATTTTCTTAAGAATAATAGCGCGCAACCCGATGAAGTAAATGAATATCTCAAGAGCGTAGCAAGTAATGAGCTCAAACAGAAAACCCGGTATAATCAGGTGATTCTTCGTCCCCAGGTTAGCTTTCTACAGCTTATAGAATGTAGCAGCGAGCTCAAGAAATTCGTTCAAACTTTAGAGGCTAACGATGAGATTCTGGAAGAAGTGGAAATATTGGTAAAATACGAACGATATATAGAAAAGGAAAAAGAGATAGCCGATAAACTATTGAAATTCGAAAAAATGGAATTGAAAGAAGATTTCGATTACCAGAGTTTGCAATCATTATCGTTCGAAGCCAGGGAAAAACTAACAAAATTAAAGCCGGCAAGTATTGGTCAAGCCAGCAGAATTAGTGGAGTGAGTCCTTCGGATATTAGTGTTTTATTGGTTTATTTAGGAAGATAAATAAGTTTCACGTGGAACAGAAATTAGAAATTTTACAGTATTGCCCCATTTGTAAATCAAATGAAATTGCGGAAAGTCTCCAAGTAAAAGATTTTTTTCAAAGCCGGGAGATATTTGGTATTTATAAATGTAAGTATTGCGGTTTCCATTTCACCAATCCACGACCCAATGAGCAATCCATAGGTTCCTACTATAAAAGCGAAAATTACTATTCTCACTCCAATTCCAATTCCGGACTCATTGCTAAGATCTATCAGAAAGTTAGAAATTATACCTTAGAGAAAAAATACAAACTGGTTAGCTCTTATTCCGCAAAAGGAAATATTTTGGATATTGGGTGTGCCACAGGGCAGTTTCTGAACCAATTTATGCAAAAGGGGTGGGCTTGTCAGGGTATAGAACCCGATGATTCCGCCCGTGAATTTGCCAAAACTCAGTATGGCCTGGAAGTGCAAAAAAGCAATCTCAATCACTTGCCCGGTAATCATTTTAATGTAATTACCATGTGGCATGTGTTGGAGCACGTTCACGACCTGCAGGAATATCTCAAGCAACTCAGAAGACTAATTAAAAAAGATGGAGTGGTTTTTATCGCCTTGCCAAATATTCAAAGCTACGATGCCAATCATTATAAAGAATATTGGGCTGGTCTCGATGTGCCGCGACACTTGTACCATTTCGGCAGAGAAAATGTAGAGCAGCTTTTTAACCAATCGGGATTCCAATTGCTTATAACCAAACCCATGGTTTTCGATTCTTTTTATGTGAGCTTATTGTCGGAGAAATACAAGTCGAATCCGTTTCACCTGTTTTCTGCTTTTTTCATGGGATTGCTCTCCAATATTTCAGGCATGGGCGAAAAACCCAATCATTCGAGCCTGATTTATATTTTTAAGCCAATTTGACCTTTTTTTGAGTAAAAATCCGCTTATTTTTCCAAAATCCCCCATTTTTTCACGTTTAACAAGCCCAAAGCCCTTTTGGAACTATTCCCCGATTTTAATAAAATAATGCCTTAAATCAAAAGTCTTTGTAACATGCAGTTTTACAGGTCGATATAACTTCGAAATGGCCGTTTTTTAATAAATTTCCCCAATTTTAAGTAGTTTTGCCTGTAATCTGGCTTTTTCTAGCAACATTAAAAAATTTAGTTAAATGAATTTTTAAAAAAGGGATTCCCTATCTTGGTCAAAAATTTTAAAAACAATTCCTATGAAAAAGATTGCCATTTTATTTTTTGTTGTGGTTTCTGGTTTCGCTTTCTTTAACTTCACCAGCCATCCTCAAATATCGTTGAACCAAACTCCCGACGGAGAAACCTGGGCTATGCCAGAAAATGTGAAAACTGTTATTGATAACTCTTGCTATGGTTGTCATCATTCTGAGTCAAAAAATGTGAAAGGAAGATTGAAGCTCAACTTCGACCATTTTGGAAAAGAATACTCAGCTGTGAAAAGCGCTTCGAAAATGAAGGAGATTTTGGAGGTGGTTGAAGCTGGCGATATGCCGCCAAAGAAGTTTCTGGATAATAACCCGGATAAAGCTTTAACCGACGATAATAAGAAACTGATTGCAGATTGGGCAAAAGCTGAAGGCGAGAAGTTTATGGGGAAGTAAAACCCAAAGAAAAAACATAGTTGTTTAAACTATGTTTTTTTTATTCCGTTTCTCCTTTCGAAAACATCTTTCCAATACCATGACCAATTTTTTGAACCGTCTCTATCCCTTTGTTAATCGGCTCTGCCGTTAATCCTTCGTAGCGTTCATTAACAAATACATCGCAATATTGCTCTGGATAAACAATAATCTTGCTGTTGGCATCAAAATACCTTTCCATTTTATGAGGTATATGTTCCAGGAAACCAAGATAACTAACAGAACCTTTTCTTGCGGAAATCAACACAAATAAATCGTTTGGTTTTATATTCCGCGATAAAACTAAAAAATCGCTCCAATCATCGAATGATGTAGTCGTTATCAAAGCTAAGATTTTGTTCGATTTCGCAAACAAATCTATGGCTTTACTGGTCGTATTATTGCAATAAATTTGAATGGGAATACTAAGTTCCTGAGCTAATTTAGACAGCTTGGCCAACCATAGGTCAAATCCATTTTCAAATTCACTCAAAGGGGGACTTGCAACAACAATTCTTTTGTGAAGAGATAATGGCTGACTCATGGAGCAAATAAATGTTGTTTTTGTAGTATTGCTAATGATACTATCGACCTTTTCACCAATTAGTTTATCGAGTAATCCTGCCTTTTGAGGCCAACCCAAAACAATAATGTCAGACATGATTTCCCGCGAAATTCGCGAAATTCCGCTGGCAGCATTGTGGTCGATTGTTGTTAAAATCTCTACTTTGGTCTCAGTGGCCGACGCTTGCCTAACAAATTGCTCAAGCTTGGTACGAGCTTTTATTATATTCGATTCCGCCTCCAAATCGTTGGTTACCACAGAAAGAATAGAGATGGGATTGGGCGATTTTTTATCTTTTATAAAAATGGAAAAATCCAAGAGCTTGTCGATATTGTTCAAATTGGCAATGGGCATTAAAATGTGTTCCTTTTTATGTAATGAAATGTGACCTGAATTAAACTCATCCTGAATTAAAATGATTTTCTTCGAAGCCTTTTCAGTTACAAACGATGCCACAACGCACGTGATAAGAATTAGAATGATGGTTCCGTTTAAAATATTTTCATCCAGGATTTTGGCGTTATAACCAACCAAAATTACAGCCAGTGTTGCAGCGGCGTGTGAACTGCTCAAACCAAAAATTAATGTACGCTGAATGGATGAGTATTTAAAAGCCATCTGTGTAAATAAGGCAGCCAGCCATTTTCCAATGAGAGCAACAATAGTTAAAGTAATGGCAATAATAATAGCAGCTGACCCGGAAAAAATAACCGAAACATCTACAATCATCCCAACGCTGATTAAAAAAAAGGGGATAAAAAGCGAATTGCCCATAAATTCGATTCTATTCATCAGAGCCGATGAGTGAGGAATGAGTTTATTGAGAGCAAGACCGGCAACAAAAGCTCCAATAATGGGCTCAACTCCTGCAACTTCTGCCAGAAAAGCTGCAAAAAATACCACCGCCAGCACGAAAATATATTGAGAATGTTTTTCACTTTCAAGTTTTTTAAAGAACCAGGCCGAAACTTTTGGTATAAAATAAAACATGATTAGCGAAAAAATAACGAGCGAAATACCCAGTGTAATCCAGAAATCCTGTGTTAAATTTCCCTGAGTGTTCCCAATAATAACTGCCAATATTATTAAAACTGCTGTATCCGTTAATATGGTACCTCCAACTGTAATGGCAACAGCCTGATTTTTTGCAATACCAAATTTACTAACGATAGGGTATGTTACCAATGTATGCGTGCTAAACATACTCGCGGTAAGAAAACTGGCGTTAAAGTCATAATCCAGAAAATAGTAGCAAACAGGAAAGCCTATAAGCAGGGGAATGATAAAGGTGAAAAATCCAAACAAATAACTCTTATTCCGATTCACTTTAAACTCATTCATATCAAGTTCTAAACCAGCTATGAACATGATATATAAAAGTCCGATGGTAGAAAACAGATCAACCGCACTATTTTTTTCCAGAATATTGAAACCATTTGGCCCAATGATGACCCCGGAAATAATAAGGCCGATAATGCCAGGAATATTAAGTTTTTTTAAAAGAATAGGAGATAACAGTATAATTATCAATATTAAAGAGAAAACCAACACTGGATTTTGCAGTGGGAGTTCAAATTCATGCAGAAAATTGTTTAGAAACTGAAACATAAGTTGACGTAAATTTCGATAAGTGCAAATGTAGATTTAAACAAAAATAAGATTTTTCGGTGTGTAATACAAAATATAATTTATAAGGCAGATATTTTTGCCATTACCAAGGCGCAATCATCATAAGCTGATATTTGAATCTGATGACTTGTAATATCTTGTAAAACAAACAATTCTCCACTATTTATCTGGAATTCTTTATCGCCGGACTTTATATTTGATACACCTTTTAGTGCATAAAGACAAAGAAAAGAAATCTCTTTAAGATTGCTTACCTCAACCATTTTTCCTTTCTGAAGTTCAATGGGTTGCACAATGCCAGTGTAATTTCCACGGGTCATCACATTAAAATCGGTACAAAGCCCTCGCGACGATGATTCCCAATCACCCGTAAAAGTATCGACGTCAAATTTGTGTAGTATTTTACTATAATGATTTTTGTGCTCCAATTCAATTTCACCTTCTATAATCATAATGACACGATTGATACCGGGAAGTGGTGTGAATTTAGAAAATGGAATACTCACCGAAGCTGTACTTATACGGAATAAAAAGTCGCGTTTCTTATAATCAGACCCAGCAGGAAAAATAAACAACTCGGTAGTTGTTCCACCCGACCAGGCCGAAGTCCGATATTCCTCAGGGCCCAATATAGTAATAGAATTTTCCATATTATTGATTTAACCAATTATTAATCAAATGTTTACCAAACGGAGTCATGATACTTTCCGGATGAAACTGAACTCCCATAACATCAAAATTTCTGTGTCGTATGGCCATAACAATTCCATTCTCACTAGTGGCAGTTATCTCCAAATCAGGATAATTTTCATCAAACAAAACGGCCCAACTGTGATATAGTCCCACCTGAAATCGTTGAGGAATTCCCTCGAATATGGGATCGTTGGATCGATGGATAGCAAACTGTTGAATTCCATGGTAAGGTGTGGCCAAATTGAACAGTTTACCACCAAAAACTGTAGCAATGGCCTGATGCCCCAAGCAAATTCCGAGTATGGATTTGGTTGATGCGTATTGTTCAATGAGCGCGGTCATAATTCCGGCTTGTTCCGGCAGCCCGGGACCTGGACTGAGCAATATTTTGTCGAAGGGACTCACTTGCTCCAGCGAAATAGCATCGTTCTTAACAATCTCGAAATCACAGAGCCCTGCCTGCTCCACCAATTGCGCTAAATTGAATGTAAAAGAATCATAATTATCCAGAATTAAAAGCTTCTTCACGCTGCTATATTTTTACTTTTGCAAAAATAGGGTTTTCGGGCGTTTTTCCGAAGGTATTTAATACCCACAAACATAGGATGCCAGAATTGGCTTTATTTAGCATGAAACGCTTAAAATGCGGGAATAGTGAAATTATTGAACAAGACAGAAGCTATTAAAAAAATGAACTTCCTGGGGAAGTCCAGAGAGCCATTTCTTTTCGTTATATCGTTTGATACAGAACAGAACTATGTGCTGGAAAACGATAAGCTGGAAAATGCACGGATTTTTTTTCAAACCCCTGATTTTTCGCGTCTCCCGATTGAAAAGCATTCACTTCCTCTCTATATTGGTTTTAAAAAATTTCCGGTTGAGCTAGAGGTATTTAAAGAGGCATTCGAGTTGGCAAAAACTGACCTCGATTATGGCAACACCTACCTGATTAATATCACGCAACCCACCAGAATAGAAACTAATTTGAATTTTAATCAGATTTTCGAGCATTCAAATGCGCCATATAAACTATTGATTGAAGATAAACTGGTTGTTTTTTCACCCGAAATTTTTATTAAAACCAGTCATAACAGAATAACCTCTTTTCCTATGAAGGGAACCATTGATGCTTCTTTGCCTCACGCTGCCGACTCTATTCTAAACAATGAAAAAGAAACTGCTGAACACAATACTATTGTCGATTTAATCCGTAACGACCTTAGTATGATAAGCAAAAATGTGGAAGTGAAAAAATTCAGATATATCGATACTATCAAAACCCATCACAAAACATTGTTGCAGGTGAGTAGTAAAATAGAGGGACAGATTACGCCGGCATTCTTCGATTCTTTGGGTAGCCATTTATTTTCTATTCTTCCGGCAGGAAGCATCAGTGGTGCGCCAAAGAAAAAAACAGTATCAATCATTGAGGATGCGGAGCGGTATGATAGGGGATTTTATACGGGTATTTTCGGATATTTTGATGGCCAAAATATTGACAGTGCTGTAATGATTCGGTTTATAGAGAAACAGGGCGCCGCGATGCTTTTTAAAAGCGGAGGCGGGATTACAGCACTCAGTAATTGCGAGGATGAATATAACGAACTGATAGATAAAGTTTACTTACCTATTTATTAATCAATTAATTATATAAAAATGCTTCTTTTCGAAACCATACAAATATTCAATGGAAAACCCCAGAAGTTGCATTATCATAATCAGCGACTAAACCAAAGTCGCCAATCTCTGTTTTGTGTAGATGATGTTGTTTTTTTGGAGAACTATATCCGGGTTCCTGCAGAATTTAAACATGGGTTGGTAAAGTGCAGAATTGAATATGAAGAAACAATTGTGGAACCACTTTTTGAGATCTATACGCCCAAAGCATTTAACAAGTTTTTTCTGACTGAGGATTCAATCTCCTACGAATTTAAATTTACAGAGCGTGCCAATCTCACCAGGCTAAAATCGAAAATCGCATCGGATGCCGAACTCATATTCACCAGAGATGGTTTGATAACCGATTCCACCTTTAGTAATCTTGTTTTCAAGGATTTAAAAGGATTATGGTTTACCCCTGAAGCACCACTTCTGCATGGTACCCAAAGGGAATTTCTTTTGGACGAAGGTATGATAGAAGAAGCTGATATTGAAGCAAATACTCTGCATCAACAGTACACACATTTTATGCTCATCAATGCCATGTTGCCATTTGACAATGCAAGAGCTTTGCCAGTGGATCTGATAGAAAAAACCCCATTTCCAGCCGTTAATTTTAGGCTTTAAAGCGACCAAAAACTTGTTTACTTTTGCATTATGACCAAAATCCTCCTCATTAGGTTTAGTTCCATCGGCGATATTGTGCTCACCACACCATTGCTTAGAGCCATTAAGGAAACCCATCCGGATATGGTGGTTCACTTTGTAACTAAAAAGGCCTATTCGTCTGTTTTGGAGAATCATATTTATATTGACAAACTCATTCTTTTGGATGAGAGTCTGATGGAGTTGGCACAAAAGCTAAGGTCAGAAAACTACGACCTGATAATTGATTTGCACCAAAACCTGAGGACATTCCTACTGAAAACTATATTATTAAAGCCCTTCAAGTCGTTTAAAAAGCTTAATATTCAGAAATTTCTGCTGGTTAATTTCAAAATCAACCGGCTTCCGCAGGGACATATTGTGGACAGGTATTTTAAAACTATCGAAACCCTTAGAGTTTTCGATGACCGAAAAGGCCTGGAGTATTTTAATGGTTTTAATGATATTGTGGCTTCCGATAATTTGCTCAAAAGACAAAATATTGCAGAACCCTATGTGGCTCTTGTGGTGGGCGGAACCTGGGAAACCAAACAGATACCAATCAATAAAATCGCTGAAATTATTGAGAACGTGATGTTTCCGGTGGTTTTACTGGGAGGACCGGGCGATTTGGATGTCGCTGAGAAAATAATAAATCAGTTTCCGCAAAAGGTGATTTCGGCGGTGGGAAAGGCAAAGCTTAACGAAAGTGCGGAATTAATACGGCGGAGTTTGTATGTGATTACGGGCGATACTGGTTTGATGCATATAGCCGCGGCTTACCAGAAAAAGGTATTTTCGGTTTGGGGTAATACAGTTCCTGAGTTTGGCATGTATCCCTATATTCCACAAAATGAATCGTTATCGGAGTTATTGGAAGTTAAGGACTTAAAATGTCGTCCGTGTAGTAAACTGGGGTACAGAAGCTGTCCAGAAAAGCATTTCGATTGCATGCAGAAACAGAATTTTACAGCAATTTTTAGCTACGATAAATCATTAAAAGAAAACAAAACCCAATAGCGCCATGATAAAAATCAATTCTGAGCTTATAAATCAGGTTTCTGAGCAGGCTCAGGTGAGCTCCAGAAGACGAAAGAACTACAATTTTCATGAGCAGGATGTGGATTTGCTCCAGAGGATGCTAAATGCCATGGAGCCCGACACCTATATTCAGCCACATAAACACGAAAACCCCGACAAAGTGGAGGCATTTTTTGTTCTGAAAGGCAGTATTTTGTTGGTTGAGTTTAACGAAAACGGTGAGATAACCGACCATTGCGTTTTAAACCCACTCCAGGGGAATTTTGGGGGAGAAGTATCACCACGTACCTGGCACACGCTTATATCGCTCGAAAAGGGCTCTGTGGCTTACGAGGTAAAAGATGGGCCATATGATCCAACAATTGATAAACAATTTGCACCCTGGGCGCCCGAGGAAGGGGAGATGGGTGGTGATTTATACAATCGGTCCATTCTCAAACAACTCAATCTGTTATAGATACAAAAAAAATGAGCGACCCTTTGGAGCCGCTCATTTTTTATACAATTAAATCCGAGTGTTATTTTACAATAGTCAGCTCGTCGATAATGTTTTTAGCACCACCCAATTTTTCGATGATAAACAATACGTAACGAATATCAACATTGATGGTTCTTTGAAGTGCAGGGTCAAAGGCAATATCGCCGCTCATGGCTTCCCAGTTTCCATCGAATGCCAAACCGATTAAGTTTCCTTTAGCATCCATAATTGGGCTACCTGAGTTACCACCTGTGATGTCGTTATTGCTAAGAAAAGCCACTGGCATTTCACCTTTTGAATTGGCATATTGACCAAAATCTTTGGCCAAAATAAGCTCTTTCAGTTTGGCAGAAACCACAAATTCGGGGTTCGTTGGATCTTCTTTCTGTAAAATTCCTTCGGTTGTGGTGTAGAATTTATATTCCGATGCATCGGCAGGGCTATATCCGCCAACGATTCCATAAGTTAATCTCATGGTAAAATTAGCATCGGGGTAGAATTTTTTATTGGGGCTTTGTTCTCTTAAACCGGCAACATACAATCTGTTGGCTTTGTCCATTAGGTCTTGAACGGGTTGCATTTTAGGTTTATTGGCATGCATGTAGGTGTTGAAAAAGTCTGTCCAGATAACAATGGCGGGGTCGTTATTAATTTTTTCGGCCGAAGGATTGTCAAGAAAAGCGTCTACGCCGGCCTCGTCGGCAAAAAGAGTGTTACGATAAACATCGTCAGCCCATTTTCCAAAATCACCCTGATATTTTTTTGCATTTTCAACGAGAATTTCTGGTTGTTGATCCTGAGGTATATCCCAGAAGTATAAACTCATACTTTCGGCAAACCACTTTTGGTCAAGAGGTTTATAATAGTTTTTGAAAAAAGCTTCTTTGCTGTGACGAAGGTCGGCAATGGTTTTGTCAACACTTTCCTGATTTACAGTATCTTCTGAAAGAAGCTTGCCCAATTTTCTGAATCCTGAGGCATAACGAAGCAATTCGGCACCACCAAAGAAGGCTTCTCTGAAATACCAATTGGCTAAGTTAAATTCGGCCTGAGATTTATAGGCTTGCTCAAAGGTTGGGAGTACTTCGCCATATTTGCTTTTGCGGTTGGGATCGGCATTGGCCCAGTTTTGGAAATCGGCCTCAATTCCGCGTTTAACATCGGCAACTTTCAGCGACTTAAGTGCTTTGGTCTGGCCCTGGAAATATTTCCAGTAGTTGGCAACACCCGCAAATTTTGAGGAATACTGAAGTCTTACTTTTGCATCATTTTCCATAAATTCTCTCATTACATCAAGTCTGGATGTTCTGATTTTTACAATAGCGGGATTAGATTCGTTCACAGCCTCTTCAACACCGAAAGATGTCATGTAACGCTCTGTGCTTCCGGGGTTTCCCATAATGAACACGAAATCGCCTGGTTTAGTTTCTTTTATAGAAATAGAAAGGAATTTTTTGCTTTTGTAAGGAACGTTTTCTTTGGCATATTTGGCAGGTTTGCCATCGGGCGACATATAAACGCGGAAAATAGAAAAATCGCCAGTGTGACGGGGCCACATCCAGTTATCGGTATCTGCACCGTATTTTCCAACAGATTCCGGTGGAGTACCAACCAAACGAATGTCTTCGAAAACTTCATAAACCACCAGATAGTATTCATTGCCAGAGAAATAGTTCTCTACAATGGCGGAATAATGGGTGTCTTTGGTGGCATTTTCGATAATGGCATCTTCGTTTTTGCTTAGAACTTCTGCTCTTTCGCTTTCGGTCATGGTATCGGAAATACCTTCAAACATTTTGGCGGTAACATCGTCCATTCTAACGAGGAATTTCACAGTAAGACCATCGATAGCAATCTCTTCTGATTTGTTCATTGCCCAAAATCCATCAGTAAGATAGTCGTGTTCAATGGAGCTAACTTTTTGAATAGAACCATAGCCACAGTGGTGATTAGTGAAAATCAACCCTTCGGGCGACACAATTTCGCCGGTACATCCGCCACCAAAAATAATGATGGCATCTTTCAGGCTTGATTTATTTACGCTGTAAACATCTTCGGCAGAAAGCTTGAAACCTTTCTGTTGCATGTCCTTGATGTTTAATTTTTCGAGAAACATGGGAACCCACATTCCTTCGTCGGCCTTTAATACGGGTTGAATCCCAATAATGATGGCCACAATTAAAATGATTAACTTCTTCATTATTATTTGATTTTAAATTATTCTTGATGGCAAAGTAAAGCAAAATATTTTAAGAATTCTTAGTTTTTTATCAGAATATGAGCTATTTAGATGATTTTCTTACGAAAAAACATGTTCAAAAACGGACATATGTTTGTAATTAACTCATTTTATGATTTCTATGAAATAGTTTGATTGGGTGTTTAACTTTAGCATCTTTGCTATCATTGCACAAAAATCGCTACTTAAATGGCTGGAATTTATATTCATTACCCCTATTGTAAACAAAAATGTCACTATTGTAATTTTTTTTCGGTAGCCACCAAAAAATTTAAAGGACAGTTTACGGAGGCTTTATTGAAAGAACTCGCCTTGCGCAAGCACGAGCTACAATCGAGTATTACCAGCATTTATTTTGGAGGCGGCACGCCATCGATGCTGCCAGTAGAAGAAATCCGCAAGATTACAGAGCATATTTCGATTTTGTTTCAGCTGCAGGAAAACGCAGAAATTACCCTGGAAGCCAATCCCGACGATTTAAATTACAGCTATCTCGGACAACTGAAAAATACCATGATTAACAGGCTAAGTATTGGAATACAAAGTTTTAACGATAACGAACTTAAATCAATTAACCGTGTTCACGATGCCAATGCGGCTTATAATAGTGTAAAAATGGCGCAGGATGCGGGTTTCGATAATTTGAGCATCGATTTGATTTATGGCATACCCAACTCAACCTACCAAAGCTGGCTTCACAATCTCGAAATGGTTCATGAGCTCCGGGTGGCGCATTTGTCAGCCTATACATTAACGCAGGAAAGTCGCACGGCCTATGATATTTTGGTGAAAAAGGGGAAGCTTTTGCCCCCCGATGATGAGAAGGCTTTGGAGCAATATGCGGTTTTGCAGAACCATTTGTCGATTTTAGAAATGGAACAATACGAGATATCGAATTATTCGCGCAGGGGAATGCGGGCCAATCATAATACAAATTACTGGAAAGGAATACCGTATCTGGGATTGGGGCCCTCTGCCCATAGCTTTGATGGCAATAGCCGCCGATGGAATAAAGCAGCACTTACAGATTATATTGGTATTCTGGACGGCCTGCCACTGGAGTATGAGAAAGAAATTCTTACGCCGGAAAACAAATGGAATGAGCGAATGATGACCGGATTGAGAACCCAATGGGGAATTGATGTGGAAAATCTCGCCCGCGATTTTCCGGAAAACTGGGTAAGGGATTTTGAGCAATTGGCACACGATTTTATTGAGAAAGGGCTCATGGTTCAAACCCAGTCTGTTTTTTGTTTATCGCCCAAAGGAAAGCTCTTTGCCGACGGCATTGCCTCAGATTTTTTTAGAGACGAACAAAAGGGGGATTATAAATATTAGAAATCCACTGAAACAGCTATTGATAGCGATTCGGCTGAAATTTCAATGTTTTGATTATTGTCCAAGGAATTGATTCCCTGAATGGAGTTTTTAAAGCCTTTCACCACCGCTATATTAATGGTTTGTTTGCCCAATTGCCGGCTGATCCCCACCGATGCGTAATGTTGGATAACTTCGGGCATAAGAATATTCAGCAGCAAATCACTCTCATTCAATACCGAGCTGCTGTATTGATAACCTGCCCTGAATTGCCATAGCGGAATCTTATATCGAATTCCAGCCTTATAACTCATGCGGTCTTTTCGACCAAATCCTCCGCCATTTTCTCCTCCCAACTCATAGGAATCATCTGTATAGAATTTTGTTCCCCAAGATTTTACGCCGCTAAAGCAGTAGCGGTTTACATCAGCTAAAATTAAAATTCGGTTAGTGGGTTTCCAGGCTACACCAATACTCCATTCCGAAGGAATATCCATTTTGCCATTTTGGTTGATTAACCCCTCATATGCTGTAAAACGAGTCGTATAAATTTTGCTTCGAAAGGTAACCCCAATGCTCAGCACACTTGTTGCTTCCCATTGAATGCCAAGCTTTCCGCCCACTCCAAAAGCATTGTCGGTTGAGTTGGTGCTAATTTTATCAGGATAGGATGTATAATATAAACTTCCGAAAGATTCCAGCCCTCCCACATCTATGGATTGCCAGACACCCACCACACTAATACCAATGCCAAGTTTTTGGCCAAATTTATGGGAATAGGAGAGTGCTCCGAAGTATTGTAATAGCTTGATATAGCTAGGAGTTGTAATAATGCCCATGGGATTAACAAATCCCTCGCTGCTACCAAAACTATTGATTACAGGGCTAAAATATACTTTGTTACTGTACTGAGTGCCCTGATTACCATTCCCATAAATGCTCAAGCCAATAGAATTATTGTTGTCGATTTTGAGATTTAAAGAAACATGCGGAACTATTGAATACTTATGCTCTGATTGATAGGATCCCGGTTCAAGGCCCAATTTCCACGGTTGAGATGTTTCAGCGGTAAAAACGGAAGGAGACCCTTTAATTGAGTATAAGGCCTTGGGAGCTAATAATTCAATTCCAAGACTAAATTTATTGCCAACAAAAACTTGTCCCCCCGGATTTGAATTAGCATGAATAGAATTTTCAGTGATTGCTATACCAGCACCTGCAAAACCTTTTGTTTTGGCATCGAAACCAAGAGAATTCTGGGCATGACCCAAAATGGAGATGCCTAAAACAAAAAAGAACAATAAATAGCGGGAATGGGTAAAAAAAGATTTCATTTTCTATTTTTAAATTATTGATAATTAAAATAATATGACATTAAAGACACTTAGAATCCGGTAAAAATATTTCTTCATTCTTCTATGGCATTTCTAATAATAATTCTACGACAGACTTAGCTGACTTGTAGTTGCTAACATAGCTTTAAAAACATTCAATAATAGTTTAAAAAGCTTTGGGTTTTCAACAGCTGATTTGTGAAAAGTCCAAACAATACAAAGAATTAACATGGGTTTTACATACCAGCCTTGAAAGGGGTGGATTTAATTTTCCAGACTTTCTTTCTGGAATAATAAATGCTTGGGATATTATTGGGGGTTTTAAAAAATATCGGTCAGACCAGCGAAGAATAATAAGAAAACCTTCAGATTGGCGACCTATTGGCTCATAATGAACTGGTTAATATAATTCAGGGATTTAGATTTAGGTATTGATTTGCCTGAATATTTAATTTTTTGTTAAAAACTTGACTAAAGGATATTTATGGCTTATATTTGCTTGCTTAATTAAGGAAAGCGACTTGTTTAAGTTGTAGTTTTTTTCATATTTTTTTATTTGGTTAAATGTGTTTATATGCGAGAAGTCGTCAGTAGCCCTACTGGCGGCTTTTATTTTTCTCGCAATAAATCACAAGAACTGCATTAGGCAATCAAACAAAAAAAATAAATAATATTGAACTACATTTCTTCCAATTCCCCGTCTTCACCACCATTTCCTCCCGATCTTGATTTTCTTTCGGTTTTGTAATTATTGAATTTATAGGAAATAGTCAGGTTAACATCAGGGGTTTTGGGCTGCATTGAGTTGTAGGTATAAAAACCTGGACCGGAGGAAGAAAACTCGCGTTTGGATGTTCCGAAAATATCTCTGATTTGCAACGCCGCTGAAAGATTATTATCGAAAAACTCCTGACGGATAGCAGCATTTATGGTGTAATCGGCTTCTGTTTTTCCCTGAGCTGTTACGCTGGGCCCATTGTACATGGCATTTAGTTGCATTTTAGTGCTTTTCTGAATGATAAACGTGTTATTGAAACGGGCGGTCCATGTGTTGGATTGGTTCGAGAAATCCTCATCATAAAGAACTCCTTCCACTTTGTAATGATATAAATCACCCATTACATCAACTTCCCACCATTTAAACAAACCGGTGCTAAACATGAATTCCAGCCCAAGGCTGTAATCCTTACCCACATTTTCAACAGTTACGAGCATCACATTGCCTTCATAAACACTAGTAATGTGCTCTACCTTGTTGTTTGTAATTCTATAGTACCCTTCGAGTGAAAACATACTTTTCTGCCCGAATTTTTTCATATAACTTAGTTCGTAGGAATCAATAAATTCGGGCAATAAATCGGGATTTCCCTGACGGACATTATAGGCATCGACCCAGGTAATGAATGGCTCCAAAAACCATCCGCGGGTTCTTTCAATCCGTCGTGTATAGCTTGCCATCAGTTGGTTTTCCTTAGGTAATTGATAACTGATGTGAACTGTTGGAAAAAAGTCCCACCGATTTATGTCATAAGTATCGCCATTGGAAACAATGTCGCGGTAAGTGTTTTCGCTTCGAAGCCCACCTTGATAGCCAAATTTTCCAACTTCGCCGACATATAAAGCATAAACAGAATGAATTTTGCTATTGTAGGTGGTGGCATGACTAAACTCTTCCTGATTTTCGTAGATTCCGGTGGTTGTGTTTAAAATATGAAGCTCTGTTTGGTCTTCACTTTGATTGAACATGGCCTGATAACCAGCTTCAAATTTCCCTTTTTCCCCAAGAGGCAAGGTATAATCTATTTTTCCCTGAAAGTTTGCAGATGGACCATTTTCTATATTCTCTTTACCTTCCACTATTACGCCATCAGCATTGGTTAACTCGTTTTTCGAGTTCTCGTTTCCACCCCTCTGAGAGAGATTAATATCGGCTTTTATTTCGTGGCCCTTTTTCGTAAATTTGTGTAAGTAATTGGCAGATAATTCATAAAACAATCCGCCACGCGATGATTCTTCAAGGCTTGAATACTTGTTGTAAATACCGGCGGGCAAAATGCTTTCGTCGTAAGTTGTTAAATTTGATGCAGACATTTTTCTCAGTCCATATTTAACGCCGAGTCCAAAATTATCGTTATCGGATATTTTGTAATCCAATCCGGCTCTGATTCCCCATGGATTTCCTGTTCGCTCGTTTTCGCCGTCAATCAGTGTTTTGTATGTAGTATCGCCCATGGTGGTTTGTCTTTCGTTATGCATTTCACCCGGACGAGTTCTAATATTATAATCGGCACCCAAAAAAAGATTGATTTTTCTTTTTTGATAATTGACAAGAAAATCGCCCCCATATTTTCCATAAAGCCCAACACTGGCGTTGGCCACTCCACTGATTCCCTGGAGTTTATTCTTTTTGGTAATGATATTGATGATTCCGGCGGTTCCGGCGGGGTCGTATTTGGCCGAAGGGTTGGTGATAATTTCAATATTATCGATGGTAGAGGCCGGAATTTGCTGTAGGATATCGTTGGCATCGAGTATGGACGGGCGACCGTCTATCAGCACTGTAAATCCTGTGCTTCCCCTGAGCGAAACATTGCCTTCGATATCAACTTTTACCGACGGAACATTCTCCAAAACATCTACTGCAGTTCCGCTGATTGAAGTAATTTGCTTACTTACATTGATTACCTTTTTATCGATTTTATAATCGATTCGGGGGGTGCTGCCATCAATTTCTACTTCGTCGAGATTCTGAAGGCTAGGTTTAAGCTTGATTTTGTGAAGATTTATATTGGTTTGGTCGCGGTTGATTTTAAGATTGGGAATCAGCAAATCCTCATATCCCAAAAAGCTGATTTTTATAAAATAAGGGCCAGGTTTAATTTTTTCGAGGAAAAACTTTCCGTTTTTTTGGCTTATAGTACCCAAAGTCAACTCGTTGCTGCGTTGACTGTATAAAGCTATCGTTGCATATTCAATGGGTTCGTTGGAGAGCGAATCGATGATTTGGCCGCTTATATTGCCTATTTCGGGAATTTGCCCTCCTTCCATTTGTCCGCGACCCTGTTTGTTGGGATTGGTGCGATCCTGAGCTATTGATGAGATTAAAATAAAGGAAAAAATGCTTGTCAGAAAGAACAATTTTGTGGTTGGTGTCATAATTAATCTGGCTAAAAATATATGTGATTCTATTGGATGTGCAAAACAACGGAAAGTTTAATCATCAGAAAAAAATTTTCAGATTTTTTAGAAATGACCAAAAGAATTGCTAATCACACCGTGCCAAAGGGTTTTGTGAGAGCCACAAAGAGTTGTATATTTTTAGAATTGGAGTTGATTTCGGGCGAAATGAATCAATGGAGTAATAAGCCAACTCATTGTATGATTGATAGTCCAAAGCTGGTTTTTCTATTTAACGATTTTAAATAATGTTTGATTCTTTAATTTTTTCGCTATATTTAACTAGTCATAAAAAATACTTTTTACTTTTGCTTCCCTGTTGCAAACGATTGCAGAATAACTTAAAAACTTAAAATATATGGCAAAAAATTTGGAAAAAGTACGAAAAGACCTTATTTCGTACGGAATTCAGGATGCAGTAGATGTGTATTATAACAGTTCATATGACGAGTTATATGCCCACGAAACTGCCTCTGGTCTTGAAGGTTTTGAAAAAGGCGTGGTTACCAATACTGGTGCTGTTTCGGTGGATACTGGTGTTTTTACTGGCCGTTCGCCCAAAGATAAATACATTGTTATGGACAGCGTGTCTGAGAATACTGTGTGGTGGTCAACCCAGGGTAAAAACGACAATCGTCCGTTGGAGCCCGCCAAATGGGATAAACTCAAAGGCATAGCCAGTGGCCAGCTTAGTGGTAAAAAACTCTATGTGATGGATGCCTATGCCGGAGCCAATCCCGACACCCGTTTGAATGTGAGATTTGTGGTTGAAGTAGCATGGCAGGCTCATTTTGTTAAGAACATGTTCATTCGCCCCACCGAAGCGGAATTGGAAAATTTTGTACCCGATTTCGTGGTATTAAATGCTTCGAAAACTGTGAATCCCGACTGGAAAGAGATGGGCATGAATTCTGAAAATTTTGTGGTGTTCAATCTCACCGAGCGCATGGCGCTTATTGGTGGATCGTGGTATGGCGGCGAAATGAAGAAAGGTATATTCACCATGATGAATTACTATCTTCCTCTCAAAGGTATTGCCAGCATGCACTGCTCGGCCAATATGGGCAAAGAGGGCGATGTGGCTATTTTCTTCGGCCTTTCCGGAACTGGAAAAACCACTCTTTCTGCCGATCCAAAACGCATGTTGATTGGCGACGATGAGCATGGCTGGGACGACGATGGAGTTTTCAACTTCGAAGGAGGTTGCTATGCAAAATGTATCAATCTGAGTGAAGAAAATGAGCCCGATATTTTCCATGCCATCAAGCGCGATGCATTGCTTGAAAATCTTGTAGTTCGTGAGGACTTGTCCATCGATTTCGACAGCAAAGCCAAAACCGAAAACACCCGTGTTTCTTATCCAATTTTCCATATTGACAATATAGTGAAGCCCGTTTCAAAAGGCGGACATGCCACTAAAGTTATATTCCTAACTGCCGATGCCTTTGGCGTATTGCCTCCAGTAGCCAAACTGAGCAGCGACCAAACCAAATATCATTTCCTTTCCGGATTCACCGCAAAATTAGCCGGAACCGAAGTGGGAGTTACTTCGCCACAGCCTACTTTCTCGGCTTGTTTTGGCAATGCTTTCCTGGCTCTTCATCCAACCAAATATGCCATTGAGCTGGTGAAAAGAATGGAAGCTGCTGGAGCAAAAGCCTATTTGGTTAACACAGGCTGGAATGGAACCGGAAAACGTATCTCCATTAAAGCTACCAGAGCCATTATTGATGCCATTTTAGATGGAAGCATCGAAAATGCTACTACCAGAATTACCAATTGGTTTAAACTCGAAGTTCCAACCGAATTGGCTGGTGTCGACTCCCATATTCTAGATACTCGCAATACCTATGCCGACCCTGCTGAATTTGACAAAAAAGCAAACGAGCTGGCAAAAATGTTCATCGATAATTTCGAGAAATATACAGATACTGATGAGGGTAAGCGTCTTGTAAATGCTGGTCCTCACGTTTAGTAACACATTTCATTAAAAAAAGCCCGGCTTGTCCGGGTTTTTTTATGCCATAGATTTTGTTTATCAAATGGGCTGTGATGGAGATTTTGGTTAATTTCACAGCGTGAGAACAGGGGAATGGGCTGGAAGAAAAGTAAATCAAGCAAAAAATTGAAATATATTACCAAAACTGTGTGGATATTGTCGTTGGTGAGCCTCTTTACCGATGCTGCCAGCGAAATGCTGTATCCTGTTCTGCCCATTTATCTCAAGTCTATTGGTTTTTCCATGATGCTGATTGGTATTTTGGAAGGTGTTGCTGAAGCCACGGCGGGATTGAGCAAAGGCTATTTTGGCAAAATGAGCGATATTTCGGGGAAACGGGTTCCTTTTGTACAATTGGGCTATGCCTTGAGCGCTCTTTCCAAGCCCCTGATGGCATTGTTTACCTGGCCCCTTTGGGTGTTTCTTGCCCGCACAACCGACCGATTTGGAAAAGGCATAAGAACCGGAGCCCGCGATGCATTGTTGTCGGAAGAAGCTACTCCCCAAACCAAAGGCAAGGTTTTTGGATTTCACAGGTCCATGGATACGGTGGGGGCGGTGATTGGTCCAGCTTTGGCGCTGCTTTATCTTTTCTTTTTTCCGGAGGACTATAAGACCTTATTTTTTATCGCCGTAATCCCTGGACTTTTGGCCGTATTCACATCTTTTTCCTTAGGCAAAAGGAAATCGTTGCCCGGGAAAGAAAAGGCCATAAAAACCCCCTTTTTTTCCTTTCTGAAGTATTGGAAACAGAGCCCGCGGAATTACCAAAAACTTGTGGTTGGATTGTTGATTTTTGCCTTGTTCAACAGCAGCGATGTTTTTCTGTTACTTAAGGCCAAGGAATCGGGATTGAGCGATTCGATGGTGATAGGACTCTATATTTTTTACAACCTCGTTTATGCCATATTTGCTTTCCCCATGGGTATTCTGGCCGATAAGCTGGGGCTGAAATCCATCTTTATATTTGGACTTTTTATATTTTCAATGGTTTATTTTGGCATGGCCATGACCAGTAATTTGGGGGTATTTATTGGCTTGTTTTTTCTCTACGGACTTTATGCTGCATCCACCGAAGGCATTTCAAAGGCATGGATTTCGAACATCATCCCCAAAAATGAGGTGGCTACCGCCATTGGAACCTACTCGGCTTTTCAAAGCATTTGCGCTATGCTTGCCAGTGCGCTCACGGGGTTTGTCTGGATGTATTTTGGTGCCGATGTGGCTTTTTATTCCACAGCTTTGGTTTCGTTTTTGGTGATTATTTATATGATCTTTGTTCCTAAGCCCATGGTCGAACCGGTGTCCTGAGAATAGGATTATGGTTTAATTATTTTTTTAAGCAAAAGATAATCAATATTATAGCTCGTAATTATTTTAATAATCCCGCAGAATATCTTTGTTTTTGCATAGATTCACTATCCCTAAGGAATCGCTAAAATTTGTTTCTTTGCCAAAAAAACAATTATGATACCTTTTTCGCCACCAAGAATGGATGAACGAGTTGTGGAAGAAGTAAAAGCTGCACTATTGTCGGGATGGATTACTACGGGTCCTCGCACCAAAAAACTGGAACAGAATCTGAGCGATTATACAGGCGCTTCCAAAACCCTTTGTGTAAACAGTGCATCGTCGGGGTTGGAGCTTATGCTGCGGTGGTTTGGAGTGAAGGAAGGCGATGAGGTGATTGTTCCCGCTTATACTTATGCCGCAACAGCCAATGTGGTGATTCACTGCGGAGCAAAAGTGGTTTTTGTGGATGTGAACGAGTCGGATTTTAATATTTCACTCAAGGAAATAGAAAAGGCCATCACACCCAAAACCAAGGTTATTATTCCGGTTGATTTGGGGGGTTATCCTGCTGATTATGATGAGATTCTGGCGATAGTAAACAGTAAGAAAAGCGCGTTCAACCCACAAACGGCAGAGCAGGAAATACTGGGCAGGATTTTAATTCTTTCCGATGCAGCACATTCGGTGGGCGCGACCTATAAAGGCAGAAAAGCCGGTGTTTTGGCCGATGTAACGGTGTTCTCGTTTCATGCGGTAAAAAACCTTACCACCGCCGAAGGCGGCGCCATTTGTCTGAGCCTTCCACCAGCTTTCGATGCGCAGGAAATATACAATGCGTTGAATAGAAAAAGCCTTCATGGGCAATCGAAGGATGCTTTGGCCAAAACACAGAAAGGCGCCTGGCGTTACGATATTCTGGAGGCGGGCTATAAATACAATATGACCGATATTCAGGCGGCCATTGGTTTGGTGGAGCTGGAAAGGTACGATAACGATATGCTCATCAGGAGGCGAGCCATTTACCAGCGATACACAAAAGCTTTCCGGGCTTATCCATGGGCTCATTTACCCGTTTACGAATCGGAGGAAAAAACCACCAGCTATCATTTATATTTACTTAGAATTAAAGGAGTTACTGAGTTGCAACGCGATCAGATAATTGATCATATTTTCAATAGCGATGTCTCGGTAAATGTGCATTATATTCCCCTTCCGATGATGACATTTTACAAAGGTCTTGGCTACAGAATAGAGGATTATCCACAATCGTATAAAAATTTCGAAGGTGAAATTACGCTTCCGGTTTACTACACACTGACTGATGAAATGACAGATACTGTGATTGCCGCGGTAATAGATTCTGTTGAGAAAGTATTGGGAAAGCAGTAAATGTGTTTTAAATCCAGCCCATCATCCGGTAATAGGCAATAGCGAAATACTCCCGAATAACAGATATTTCGAGCTGTAAGTGCGTCCAGATGCGGTATCTGATAGAAATGCTGTTTCCCACATCGGGCACATATTGGTTTCCCCCCAAATCTTTCGATGAAAAATAGAGCGAGGTCTCGTTGGCACGTCCGAAACTGGGAAGACCACCAACATTTTCAAAACCCACTTTCCGAAAGGTTTTAACACTTCGATACATATGCGAAGGAGTGGTAACAATAAGCATCTGATGCGAACTGTTGGGGAAGAACCGTTTTTTTATGAGCATAGCTTCGGCGCGGGTGTTGGTTCCTTCGTTTTCGAAGATGATACGAGTTGAATCTACGCCTCTCAAAATCATTTCCTTAGCCATTAGTCTGATGGAGCTACCTGCCGATAGCGTATCGCCGGGAAGAGCGATAATGATTTTGGCAAGTGGGAATTTTAAGGCAGCTTCGGCACCGTAGTAAGTTCTCATGAGCCCGTTGGCGCTGGGCATTCCGCTACCACCCAAAACTACAATGACATCGGGTTCTTTTTCGAGCGGTTTGGCCGCCACCCCCAAATGATAATCGGCCCAAAATGGGAGCGATGTGAAGCTGAGAACCAGCATAATAAACAAAAAAGCTCCCAAAATCGACAGCAGATTTCTCCACACACGAAAAACAAAATTCAAAAACGGTTTATAGAATATCCACATGGTTGAGCAAAAGTAGCGATTTAATTTTATTTCTAACGAAACTCAATTATCTGCCAAAGGTCGTCCAGATTATGGGTATGAATTCCTTATTTTTAATATTCAGCTGAAATCTGAGATATCGAGGATTTTTTTGGGAAAATAATCTGATTTCTAAAAAGTTTGTTTAGCAAACTAATCAGCTCATTAACAGAAATTTACTCCGTATAATTCAAAATAGCCACCAAACAGCGTTCGGCGGTGTGGCCATCCCAAAGCTCGGGGCGCACGGGTTTGCGCTGGGTTTTGAGCGTTTCCCGGTATTCGCGGCGGATGCGGCTCACATTATTCCCTACCAAAACACTGGCTCCCCCATGTTCTTTGAGGGTGATGGGGCGTTCGGTATTCCAGCGAAGGGTGAGACATGGTGTTCCCAGTACGGTGCATTCTTCCTGAAGTCCTCCGCTATCGGTGAGCATGATGGAAGCATCCATATTCAGGCGCAAAAGCTCGTGATAGCCAAGCGGATAGACCATAATCAGGCGGGGATGCTCCAAAACCTCGTTCCACAATCCAAAGTCGGTGAGTTGTTTTAGGGTTCGGGGGTGAATGGGCCAAACGATGACCATATCGTTGCAAATTTCATCCATTATCAATCGCATCAAGGGTTCTATCACCTCCCGATGATCCACATTGCTGGGGCGATGAAGCGTTACGATTCCGAAAGGGCCATTGGCTGCTTCTGATGCTGAAATATTGTTTTGCCCTGGGATAAGATTCTGATTAATAATATTTTCTATGGAAAGTTGAGAAGCTTTTTCGCGGTTTTGTTCCAAAGTATCGATCATGATATTGCCCACAAATTTCATCTGATTTTCGCCAACGCCTTCCTGGCGGAGGTTCTCGTTGGAGAGCAAATCGGGGGTGAGCAGTAAATTGCTGAGCCGGTCGGTGACAAGTCGGTTGATTTCTTCGGGCATGGCCATATCGCGCGAGCGCAAACCGGCTTCGATATGGCAAACCTTAATGTTTTCCTTGCGTGCGGTAACGGAGCAGGCTAAGGTGGCATTCACATCGCCCAGAACGATAACCCAGTCGGGCTTTTCAGCTCGTAAAACTTTTTCGAAAGCGATCATGGTATGGCCCACTTGCTCGGCGTGACTTCCGCTGCCAATGCCCAGATTGATATCGGCTTCGGGAATGTTTAAATCCTCGAAAAAGGCTTTCGACATGCGGTCGTCGTAATGCTGTCCGGTGTGAACCAGAATATGTTCTATTTTCTGTACATTTCGATGGTTGTGGTTTTCAATCTCTTTGATAAATGGGGCAATTTTCATGAAATTGGGTCGGGCTCCGACTACAGAAATTATCTTCATGGGTTTTGGTATTGGCGTTAAGTGGTTGATATAAAATAAATTAGTTTATTTTTTTGATAATTTGTTGAATTTAAATTCTCCCGGCGAAAATAGGGCAATTCATTTTGGAAAGCATGATATTTTCGAATTGAAAACATAAATTAACTGTTCTGTTTTTCTTCAAGCTCCATCAATGCCAATTCCCATTCGTCCATTTTGCTTTTGAGTTGTTTTTTGGTTTGCTCATATTTTTGAAAAAACGCTGAATCAGAAACTACTGTTGCATGCGCTTCGGGTTGCGAAAGTTGTGTATCCATTTTTTCTGTTTCGGCTTCCAGATTGGCTATTTCTTCTTCTAATTTATTGATGCGCGACTGGATTTTCCGAACCTCCTTGTCCTTCTCTTTTTTGAGCTCGTAGTCTATTTTATTTTGCGAAATTTCCTTGTTTTTCTGCTGTGAACCAGCGTTTAATCCGGTATTCAGCTCGTTCAGATGGTCGAGTTTTCGTTTGTCGAGAAAGTCTTTCACATCGCCCAAATGGGTTTTGATGTGGGCTTTTTTAAACTCGATGACTTTGGTGGTGAGACCGCTTAGAAAATCCCTGTCGTGCGAAACGATAATCAAGGTTCCGGTGAAATTGAGTAAGGCTATTTTGAGAATATCTTTCGATTTGAGATCGAGGTGGTTGGTGGGTTCGTCGAGAACGAGAAGATTATAGGGTTCGAGGAGTAATTTAGCCAGAGCAAGCCGAGATTTTTCGCCCCCGCTCAGCACTTTCACATATTTATCGATGTCTTCGCCGCTAAAAAGAAAACTACCCAGAATATCGCGAATTCGTTTCCTGATGTCGCCCACCGCTACTTCGTCGATGGTTTCGAATACGGTTTTGTTGGGGTCGAGCATATCGGTTTGATTTTGAGCATAGTAGCCCAATTTTACATTATATCCTATTTTCAGCGAACCCTCATAGTCCAATTGGTTAATAATGATTTTTGACAGGGTAGATTTCCCCATTCCGTTCTTGCCCACAAAGGCAATTTTTTCGCCTTTCAGCGCCACAAAATCCAGGTCTTTGAGGACGATATTTTGCCCAAAGGCTTTTTGGAGATTCAGGGCATCCACCACCACTTTTCCGCTGGCCGGAGCTTCCTGAAAACTGAAATTGATGGCCGATTTGTCTATGGAATCTATTTCCACACGATCCATTTTATCCAGCACTTTTTGCTTCGATTTTACTTGTCGCGATTTGGTGGCTTTGTAACGAAATCTTTCTATAAACCGCTCAATCTGTTCTATTTGCTTTTGTTGATTGGTAAAGGAAGCCTGCTCGCTCATCATCCGTTCCACACGTTCTTCCACATAGTTGCTGTACGACATTTTATAATCGTAGGTTTTTCCTTTGCTTATTTCGATGGTGCGGTCGGTAACATTGTCGAGGAAAGTACGGTCGTGGGCAACTAAGATAATAGCCCCGGGGTAAACACTCAAAAACTCTTCCAGCCATTCAATGGACTCAATGTCGAGGTGGTTCACGGGCTCATCGAGCAGGAGAATATCGGGTTTTTGGAGCAGGAGTTTGGCTATTTCTACACGCATACGCCATCCACCGCTGAATTCGGAGAGAGGGCGGTTAAAATCTTCGGGCAAAAAGCCCAGGCCTTTCAATATTTTTTCGATTTCTGCATCCTGATTGTTTCCCCCCAGAATTTGAAAATGCTCGTTGGCGTGACTCAGCTCGTCCACAAGGCGCATGTATTCGGTGCTGTGATAATCGTGGCGGTTTATAATTTCGTGGTTGAGTGTCTCAATTTTAGCATGAAGCTGGTTAAGCTCGTCAAAAGCTTTTTTACTCTCCTCAATTACGGTGAGTGTTGACATGTTTTTCACTTCCTGTGGCAAATAGCCCACCTTGTGGTTCGAAGGAATGATGATTTCGCCTGTTTCGGGTTTTTGTTGGCCGGAAATGAGTTTTAGAAGCGTTGTTTTGCCACTTCCATTGTCGCCAACCAAACCAATTCTATCGCCAGGATTGATAAGAAAACTGATGCCCTGAAAGAGATAGTTTCCCGAAAACACTACCGAAACATTATTTACTGAATACATGTTGGAAATTTTTGTGCAAAGAAAAGAAAAATATCAGGCTTTGTGGAGTTTATTGAGCGTGGAGTCACCGATTCTATGGGGCCATCAAGAGAGTGGGACTATTAGAATAAAAGGATTTCATGATGCCCATGAGCCCAATTAAAAACCGGAATAAATAGTGAGAATTGCACTGGTGGTCACTTGGACGTCAGGTGCTTACTTGATAATCAGGTAAAAACATTAAAATTCAATAGTATATGTCGTTGTGTCCTGGCATATTAATGGTTGTTACTGATTTTGTTGTATTTTGCTATATTTTAATCAGTTAACACTTCATAATGCATCATCTTAATCAGAAAATACATGACAAAATTAGAAAATTAAAAAACTTTTAGGGCTCAATTGCTTTTGAAAAATTCATCAAATCCAGGTCAAAACCTATAGGCTAGCGGCGAATCATGGATTCGGTGTGCTGAGCTCGACGAAGTATAATTCAACATTTACTTCTTCCGACAGCTGCTGGTACTATGCTCTTCGAGCCGAATGAAGTCTGGTTATTAAGCCACGTTTATTTTAATTCCGTGTTTTAATATTTCGTTGACCAGAGGGTCATTTTGATTAAAATCACTTATTTCAAATGGATGTGGTTCAATTCTTAAATCAATTTTTCTGCGCAGTTTCATCATGTCTATTTGAGTATCAATAATGTCTGCAACATTGTTTACTACAACAGCAACATCAATATCGCTATCTTCATGATTTGTCCCTTTAGCAAAAGAACCAAATAAGTATGCTTGTATAATGGTATATTTATTGCTAATCGAGTCAATGTATAAATTAGCGATTATTAAAGCTTCTCCTTTATCCATGCTTGTAAAATTTTTATTTTATCAATCCATTCTGCAGTAAATACCGGAGTGCATTTCCTGTAAAACGCTTCCTTGTATGTATCATATCGGGCGTTCAGATTAAAAGTTGAAATAGTATCGAGCCAATCCAAATGTTCTTCGGTAAATTCTATCTTGGTGAGTTTGGCTAGTTTTGTTAAATCATGGGTATATGGAGCATGCTTCTGAATCACTTTAACGACACATGCTTTTAAAAGTCTTTCCAGCACAATATGTCCTATAAACAAAGACCAACTATAATCCTTAGCATTATACAAAAGAATCATTGTTTGAAAATCCTTATCAGAGGTGTTAATCCAATGATTGATGGTCTTTTCTATGTCAATTGGTGCATCCATTCCATGAGATTTCAAACAAAGATACTCAATTCATTATCAAATTGCATACAATTCTTGTTGCTGCTTAGTTAATTAATTGACAATGTGCAGATAGCGTTATGCAGGAAATTTTGTCTAAGGTCAGTCCCCCGACAGGGTCAGGGCAGGCTGTATAAAAAGCCACCGCAAAGCCGTTATTTTGACCAAAAATAAGCCTTTTTAAGGTAGGTTTTGGGAAATGGGGGGGGGTATGGTAAAAAAATTGGATGGGTCGCAGATGCGGAATACGTGCCTGATGAGCTTAATTATTGTTGAAAAAATGGCCAAAAGCTGGCTAAACCAGTCTGTTAGCACATTCCAATTCAACCTATACCGAACAAAACAAAAAAACCAGAGATTTTCCCGCCTTAAAATATCCGAAAAAACAAGCAATCCCTTTTCAAAGTTCATACAAAATATGCGGATTTAGTTCAACACAGACCCCAACCTGGGGCTTGCAGACCACTTAGAGTCCTGTTTATTACCCAACGTAATTTATTCTATCAAGTTTACGAAATTATTCCAAGTTCATCGTCAGTCAGATTATATTTTGTATAAATTTCATTTATCCGAGTCGTTAACTTTTTTTGAGAAAGTAATTTAAACGTATTATCCACCTTTTTTAATGGAAACATATACTTTTCTGTAAAAATTTCACCTTTCAATTCAAATAAAGTATTATTTGGTAGTTCTACAGTTGCGACTAAATAATTATTAAAATTTATATTCTCTAAATTCCAGTCTTTTATTGCTTTTGTTGCACTAATTCCATGCTGACAATGTGGCCTGAGACTTAACGATGAATGATTGTTCCTTAGGTCTGATATGAATAGTGAGTCATTTTCATTTTTCTCGCAAAATATTTTTATAAATCCGCTATTACTCAAATTGTTGTGCAATGAGAACCATATAGCTATATACAAATTATCAACTAAATCAATCCAGTTTGTTTTTATCCCATAATGTTGAAGCAGTGGATTAATGTCTTCACGTTTAAATCTGTATGCTTTATACAACTCAGGAATTGAATCGACTAAATCTTCATATGCAGATGTCCTAATTTTTATAGTTTTGTCGGTTATATGATTACCACGATATAAAGAAGGAATTGTATTTTTGTGATTCTTTTTTTCTCCTCTAAAATATATTCTTCCAAGGTTTCTATGTTGGAATTTTAAATATCCAATAAAAGCTGCTAACATTTGAGGATTCATGATTCTAAGAGAATTCCTTTCAATAATTCTTACATCATCGCTAAAGTTTAGATGTTTTCTGTCAGTATTAATAAATTTTTCCGCGTAATCTATATTCATATAGGTTTTATTTTTTATTATTATGAGAAGTTTTATTTAAGATTATTTGTTAAGAAAAGTGGCTGTAATCAAGGTGCAAATTTCCACATATCGTTAGTTTCTGTTGTGCCAGTTCCATAATATCCTATATTGTTAATTGTGAAATAAATAGGACCGTACCTGCATTTTATAAAGTCATCTAATTGCTGCCATGATTTGCTATTAGTGTTATATCCCCATACTTCCTTTGATGGTCCATTGTCTGTCCAACCTCCTATGATATATGCTATTTCTTCAATCAGTATTGTTTTTGACGAACGCCATGCTTTTCCTGGGAATATTGTTTCCAATGACCAACTATTACTAATAGGTTCATAAATCCATATCTCACGTGAATAACCACTTATACCTACATAGGCTTTTTGATTGGTGACAAATGCTGTAGGATAATTCAGGTATCCCGGGAAACTACTTTTAATATTCCAATTATCATCGTCAGGGTTATATTCGTATAGATGACCTTCAGAGAATCCCTCATCACTTAAAATATACCCTTTACTACCAATTGAAAACCCTACTCCGGAATATCCAGTACTTTCTGGGCAGTCCTTTTTTTGTTCCCACTGATTACTTGATTGGTCGAAAACCCAAAAAGCTTTTGAACAATGGACTCCGCCACCAATATACGCTTTATCATCTATGACAAAAACAAAAGCATATTCACGGGCACCTCCAGGAAATTGACATAAAAAAGACCAGCTATCTGTATCCTTGTTGTATTTCCAGATATCATCCAATTCATATAGCCAAAATCAATACCAAGCCTTACATAAGCAACATTATCAATTACAAAACTTATGGCGTTCTTTCTCGGCACTCCAGGAAAATTACTTAGTTGTTCCCATGGTATCGTGAAGAATTCATATTGTTCACCATAACTTGTCCCTTGGTTATTCGAAGCAAAAGCACGAACATAATATGTCGTTTTGGGTTCTAATCCAGTTAATTCACTAGTGTCATGTCACATATAATATAACGTAATTATAAAATTTCGTATCTTAGCCG
>DYSN01000187.1 GCA_020718205.1 Draconibacterium orientale | reverse complement strand
TAAACCTGAAAATTCTCGTCACGGTACTGAATTTCATTCCATTGTTTTGGGTCAATTGGTTTAAAACCGGGTTCAGAAACCAGGTCGCCGCGATAGGTTTTATTCTCGAATCCATCGCTGATAAAGCGCAAAGCATTGGGCATGGAAGACACCCAGAATGAAAAGCTGTGGCTCCCTTTATCTACTTTATAATGATGATTGATGCCCAAATTGAGCATGAGCGAGTGAAGTTTTTCGTTGCTTTTAGCCAGCGTATATTCGCGGTCGCCATTGAACAGATAAAACAGAAACTGCCCGTTGGCCGAGGTCCCATATTCGGGAAGCAAATAAAACGGGTTATTGGCTTTGTAAAAGTCTGTGATTCTGTCAGATCCTGTTGTGCCTACACCCCCAAAAATTCTTCCCCACTGTTGATTCCATTCCTCAGCTTTCTCTGTTTCATATTGATCCTGAGTTCTTATGGACATACTCAGGGGTACAGAAATCCGGAATAATTCCGGATTTTTAAGTGCCAGCGACATGGCACCAAAACCACCCATGGAATAACCTACCAAAGCGCGGTTATTTCTGTTGGACAAGGTTAGAAACATGCTGTCGATATAGGGAACAAACTCTTTTGTAAACATGTCGCGATACATAAATGCCGAATCGTAGGTATTTGAATAATAGGATCTAAACCCCTGTGGCATCACAAAAATCATGGGGACTATCTCTTTTTGCTCCCAAAGCTGCATGGAGATTTTATCTATTTGGCCATATTCAATCCACGAGGTTTCATCGTCGCCCAGGCCATGCAATAAATATACTGTGGGATATTTTTTATCGGTTTGGTAATAATCGGGCGGAAGTTGGATGGAGAAACGAATTTCCTGATTCAGGATTTCGCTTCGCATGGTAAGACTTTCCATCAAACTCAACTGGCCAAATGACTGAAAATGAGCACCAATCCAGAGAACAAAAAGCAAATAAAGAGTCGCCTTTTTCATGAGACTAATGAATTTGATTGTTTATAAACGAAATGGATTCTTCAACACCGAGCAAAAAGTCGTTATGTGTGGCCATCCCCTGCCGAATCCGATATTCGTTGGGAATTTCATTTTTGCGCAATTTCATATACAACTGATTAAAAACCTGATAATTAACCCCTTTGTCACAAATATCGAGATAAAAAATTTGGTTTGTATTTTGGAGGCTGGAAGTGTCGGAGAGATTGGCATCGAAGAGCAAACAAGTCTGGAATTGGTCGGATAGTGCCCCAAAAACATCGAAGCACATTCTTCCCCCGGAACGATTTCCCATAATAACACATTTTTCTCTTACATTCGAAACCCGAAAATCATTTTTCAGCTGAAGAATTAATGCCTGAGCTGCCTCAGTATGAACTGGCAAAGATGCCTCGGCAACTGGAATTTCAATCAAAATGGATGGAGATAATTTGCTGTTAGTCATTTGATTCACCATGAGCGAGAGCAGATTTTTTGAAGAAGCCCCCAAATTGTCATCCACCTGATGAAAAATGAGAATCACCGGATAATCAACGGTTGTGGTTTGATAGTTTTCAGGGAGAACGACCCGATACTCCAAATTAAAATCAATCAATGTATCTTGAATAATTTTCTCGTCGGATATCAGATTTCCCACTTCCGCGGGTTCACTTTCGTCGGCCCAGGGAATTTGCTGAACCGAGTAACTGATGTACTTTAAGGCTTCGGGCAACGATTTCCGCCAATAATCCCAGCTATGATAGCCCGATCGCATTCTGTATTCATGGGGAATAGCGCGGTCGTTGAGCATTTGATGAAGCTCATTATTGGTTTCTGACAATGCCTCTTCGTCATCGCCACAGTCTAAAAGCAGGTTGAGTCCCAGAAGTGACTGGTCGTTGGGGTTGAGCACAAACTGAAAAGGGCTGTATTGTTTGTAATAGTCTGTAAATCTGTCTTCGCCAGTAGCGCCAGCTCCGCCAAAAATCGGACTCCACTGATAATCGTAAACGCTCTGCGACTCGTTGAGATATTGCTCATTGGTGCGGAACGACATGCTCAATGCAACTCCTGTTTTAAACACATCGGGGTTTTTAACCGGAAGAATAAATGCGCCATATCCGCCCATGGAATAACCCATGACGGCTCTGTTTTGAGCATTGCTTATTGTGCGGTACAAGGAATCAATCAATGGAACCAACTCATTGGTAAACATGTACATATAATTCTTTGGATTGTTGTATCTGTTTACATAGTACGATCGAAAACCGGTAGGCATCACATAAATCATTGGAATCGAAGTTGATGCATATTTATCAACATGATACTGCAAGAGTCCGCCAATTGTCCAGGCGGTTTCGTCGTCACCAAGGCCATGTAAAAGATAAACCACTGGAAATGAGTCGGTGGAGTTTTCGTATTCTGCGGGTAATAAAACCTGATAATTGATATCGAAACTCATGGCTTTGCTCGTAAACTTTTGGTTTTGAACGAGCCTTACAAAAGGTTCCGGCTCTTCTTTCACTATGGGATCATCCTTTTTCTTGCACGATTGAAGCGAAAAAAGCAGTATAAAAACCCCCAAAAGAGCTAATAATAATTTATGCATTGCTTGTGTTTTCAACATCATGATGTATTGTCTATTTTTTAAAATATGATGGCAGCGGCTTATTGTCGTAAACCACATACGATTTAAAGTAAATTCTGAAGTCGGGATTTTGATTGGCCCATTTCACTTCGATCTGGTGCTTTCCCGGTGCAATATTGTAGTTGTGGTAGATGTCGTACTTACGCACAATATAATCGTAGGGCATTGGAAATGAATCGGTTTTAACTCCGTCGATATAAATCTCCAATTGTGCCACATAGTCACTTTTGGCAATACTGCACTGGCTTTTGATATTTCCCAAAATCACGATACCAGTTCCATCGAAATCGATTTTAATATTGTTGTCGAGGTGCTCGGTGCGAACCAACAACTCTTTAGCGGGAAATAACCCCACAAACGATTCCTCGTAGGGAAGCATTTCGGGTTGTTGCCGGGGAATGGTGATTTTAGTTTTACCGATTTCGCCCCCATTGCTTTCTATCATCTTGATGGCGTGGCGATAGCTCATGTCGTAAATTTGGTTGAGACTGATGGAAGAATATGGAAATTTAGCATCTTCTACTCGTTCAATAGCAGGTTTCCAAAATTGGGGGATATTCTCATAGCCATAAATCACCCCCAGAACTCCGGCGGCTGTGGCCGGATTGCAATCGGAATCTTGTCCGCAGCGGGTGGCAATATCCATGGTTTTATAGAAATCCTTGTCGCCATAGAGCAGCCCAATAACCACATAGGCCGAATTGACAGAAGCATCAATATTAAAGGCATTGAACACTCCTTCGGGGCAACCCTTTTCGCTGGTGTGTTTTTTCTCAAACTCAAACCAGCATTGTTTCCAATCGGCGGGATATTGCTTATGCCATTTTATAACATCGGTGATGGCCTGATGGAATTTCGATTGGGGCGGAATGGGTTTTAATCCCTGCTCAATAATGTAGTGAACATCGTCCGAAGCAAAAGCAGCGGCATACATGGCAGCCACAAAAACACCACCATAATATCCATCGCCATAATTCATAATATGGCCCACTTTATCGCAGATTTCCGCAGCTGAATTAATCATTCCCGGAGCCATGAGACCGGCAAAATCGGCTTCTATCTGAAAGTCAATATCATCGGCATGGGGATTGTTCATCCAATGACCCGAAGCGGGGGGCATAATTCCGTTGAGAATATTGTAACGGGCAGCCTGATTGGCGTGC
>DYSN01000001.1:97308-102021 GCA_020718205.1 Draconibacterium orientale | reverse complement strand
AATCTACTTCCTCCACAATTCTTCCACCGGATGATAAAGGGCTTCCACAAATTTTTCCCGGGTCATGTTTTCCCAGTGGATAAAGGCATTGCGGTAGAGATACGTTTGCTTTTGATTGAAAAGACTGAGCACTACCAAAACCACGACAAAAGCGGTTTTAGCTTTCTTAGAGGTGATACCGGAAAGGGCAAAGGCCAGCAGCAAGGCAAAAACCCCTAGAAATTCCACATAAACTCGTCCCGAAAAACTTCCTCCATACCACCAATTCCACCAACTCGAAAAAACATAGGTTAATATCATTAGAAAACCTGCCAAACCTATGCTCGCGGCCTTCTCGTACCTGTAAAAACTCCCAAACCCCCAAAGCGATAAAAATAGGATTGGCGTGTAGAGAAACAAGCCCTTTTTGTAGCTGAAGAGAATATCGAGCATGTGCGGATCAGCAAAATTAAATCCTTCGCCGGTATAGGAATACACAAAGAAATTGCCTGTTTGTATCTGATAAATAATGGGTTGTATCATCATAACCGATAAACTGACCAGAAAAGCCAACGGCAAATAATTCCATTTTACTGACCACAGATATTCTTGGCTCTGTTTTAAATTTTGCCGGTTTCCTGCCAGAAATGGGAGCGAAAAAATCAGAAGTCCATTCACCGGCCTAATGAGTACCACAAGGCCAAACGAAAAGCCCATCAATAGCAAATCCTTCTTTTGGGGAATCAAAAAGAATTTCCTGGCCGAATAGAAAAACAAGTTGACAAAGGCAAACGAGTACACATGCGACATGCCCGGCTCAAAGGCAGTATAGTAAAACAAATGGGTACCAAAGACCAGAACCAAAAGTATAAAACTGATTTTGTTCTTCTGAAAACCATAGAGAATCAGTAATTTATATAAATAGAACAACCCCAGCAATAAATAAAAAACAGCAGCCAGGTTGATAAAAACCACATAAATCTTAGAATATCCATCGCAATCGTAACCCAATGGCCAGCTTAAAACATGTGCTGCAAGAAAAAATGGCAACTGTGCCACCGCCGTTCCCGAGTAGTATTTATTAATTGTTTTTCCATTGCTGATGGTTCTGTAATTGTATTCCAAATCCGGATTATAATACTTTTTCATATCCATGGAATCGTAGAACTGAAAGGATAAGTCGTTATAAATGAACACGGCAGGCAAATAGGCATAGTAGCCTTTGGCATCCCAGCAAATCAGACTTTTCCACTTGTCTTTTCCCCATTTCACGTTGGAGCTGGAAAAAATGACCATTACAGCCACAAAAGCCAGCACCAAAATTAAAGTGTGTCTTCTCATCCAGCTCATATTACTCTAATTTTATTAGTTCACCGGTGCCCGTGCGGTTCAAATGAATGGTGGGGTTTCCCTTGTAGTATATATTCCCTATGGAAGTTATGCTCGCTCCCAAATCGTAATCGGTCCAGATATAGCAGTTGTTGGAGCCTCCATTACCAATAAATGTAAAGGTGCTAAACATATTTTCTGCATGAACAGGCCCAAAGCTGGTGGCTGAAATATAACTCAAATGACAATATCCCTTGTAATAAATATCGGCGGTGCCAATATGGAAAGAAATATAGTTTCGGTGCATGTTCACATCCAAATCCACCTTTCCGGCTCCCTCCCAAACCGACAGTTGCAGCGAATCGCCTTCCAGAGTATTGGTGCTGCTGATATCGCCACTTCCCCTGTATTGAATGTGTTCCAGCGTATCTACGGTGGCATAAACCGTAATTTCACGGTCGAAGCTTCTCACCCAATTGCAGGTATTGTTGTTTTCGATGGTGAGTTTTTCGTCTTCTATCCGCGTTTCAATTTTCTTCAACAGGTTTTTTCCCCCGTGAACCGACACCGCATAGTGATCGCCCTGAGTGAGCACCAGATTCACGTTGTCGTTAAGTACAATCATTCTGAACTTTTGCGAGCTTCTCGATTCGGTAATATCGGCTCCGGTACTGGTAAAACAGTCGCCCGGATCGGTTTTCTGGCAGCTTCCCGTAAGGAAAACTATCAAAATCCAGAGGATATTCCAAAGTCGGTTATTTCGCAAAGCTTTCATTTTATTGTTGTTTTCCCCAGTCATACTGCAAACGGTAACCCAAACCCCAGGCTACAAAAGCCGCGCGGGCGCCATGAACTCGCAGCGTTACCGAAGCAAAGATATCTCTATAAACCAAATATTTCAAGGTCAGTTGTTCGTAAATATCGCCTTCCGACTTTTCCTTTCCTCCCCAGTAAAAACCTACTCCAAAACTCATCACCACATGCGAAATACGCATTTCGTAGGTTGGGGCAATGCCGGGCCGCATCACGGTCATGAAACTGGGATTCATAATTCCAAGCCTCTCCAGCATGGCTTTGTGGCTTCCATCGTGGCTAAAATCAAACGACAATCCTATGGCACTGATTTCGTTAAAATACTTCAGCACATTGAGCGAGGCCATCGTCACCGAATAGCGCTCGCCAAAAACATTGCCCATATTTTTGGTGGCATATCCACCCATTAAATTGAAAATGAATATTTTATTGTCTTTGTAGCTGAATGGCGGAATGGATGGCTTTCGTAAAAGAATTTTCTCGTTGGGCTTGCTGATTCGTTTACTCACAGCCACAGAAACCATGGGCAAATTGAGCCCGTAGTTGGGGGTGGCGGTGCTTCCGTTGCTAAAGTGAAGCAGGCTGATGCCGGTGGTCAAAGCCGTCGCCGAGTTGATTTGCCATCGATATTCGCCCATCAGATTCACAGCCACATTCACATGCGAACCAATGGCAATATTTTTATAGTTATCCAGCGGATCGAAGGTTTTGGTGAGATAGCTCAATCCCAGACCCAACCTGAATCCGATAAACGATTTTTCGGTTCTAAGCATGGGAAAAGTGATGAAAGGATACACCGCAAAGGCTTGTCCCACAGCAGGATGATTTGCCAAAGTGCTGAAAAATAAGCTAATACCCACATAGGGATAATTGTGGATTAGTTCCCAGTATTTCCGCCCGTAGGTGTCTTTTACCAGCGTGAGTTCAAATGCCGGAACATGGGCATTGAATGGCTCCAACTCGGTGTGATGGTTAATGATGAAACCATAATACAGCCGTGGTTCCACCTGAATATTGCTCCGGAAAGTCTTGTGTTTAAACGATTGCACCGACGATTTGGAATAAGCCGATTGCGCCTGAAGCTTCACAGCCCAGAGCAGGCAAAGGATTACAAAAAAAAATCGAAGTTTAATTATCATCGTTTAAAATAGTTTGCAAAGAAACAAAAATTAGCGTTTTGCAGGCTCAATCTTTCATTAAACGAAGTGGGGTTTTGACTATTGCTTTGGCCTAAAAAAAGTACTTTTGCAAAAAAAAACTTCACATGCAAGAAAAACTCAAAGCCTTCGAACGACTGCTAACCATTATGGACGATTTGCGAACCGGTTGTCCCTGGGATCGCAAGCAAACTCTCGAAAGTTTGCGATACCTAACCATCGAAGAAGTCTACGAGCTTTCCGATGCCATTCTCGATAAAGACATGCAGGAAATTAAGAAAGAGCTGGGAGATTTGATGTTGCATATGGTTTTTTACGCCAAAATTGGAAGCGAAACCAACGATTTCGACATGGCCGATGTTCTGAACAGCATCAGCGAGAAGCTCATTTACCGCCATCCGCATGTTTACAGCGATGTGGAGGCCAACGACGCCGAAACCGTGAAACAAAACTGGGAGAAACTCAAGCTCAAGGAAGGTCGCGAATCGGTACTCGATGGTGTTCCGCTTTCGTTGCCGGCCATGGTAAAGGCCTATCGCATTCAGGAGAAGGTTAGGGGAGTGGGTTTCGACTGGGAGCGCCCTGAACAGGTTTGGGAGAAAGTGCAGGAAGAACTCGAAGAGTTTCATGTGGAGGTAGAACAAACCCGCGATAAGGATAAAATGGAAGCCGAATTTGGCGATTTGCTTTTTTCGCTCGTCAACTATGCCCGCTTTCTCGATATCAACCCCGAAGATGCTTTGGAACGCACCAATAAGAAATTTATCAAGCGGTTTAAATATCTCGAAAGCGAAAGCAAAAAAGAAGGCAAAAACATCGCCGATATGACCCTTGCCGAGATGGATGTTTATTGGAACCGCGCCAAAACGTTGTGATAAAATTCACAGGGACACTCCGGGTGACCCTGTGAATGTCCAGTATTACGACTGAGAAATCTCATCGTTGTTTAGAGAGATTTCTCCTCCACCAGTTTGGCGGCGCAACCTGGCAGGTTTCATTCCGTCGAATTTAAAAAGGGCGCACAAACTCCTTGAAAATTTTAGCTGCGTTTGTGCGCCCTTTTTTATTCCCATCACATTATAAAGTCATTTCGAATGAGCCGAACTTGTGAGGCGAGTGAGAAATCCTTTTCATAAAAAAATAGAAAGAAATCAGAAATCCGACTCCAGCGGAGTCGCACCAAGTAAGGGCTTTATAGGGCATGCATCAATCGTTTTATTGAGAAATCTTTTTTTCTTTTCCATTTGCTCATAGCTCCGTGCCGTGTCGTGGCCGGCCCACAGTGTTTTATTTAGAAAATCCGTTTATTGTTTAAAGAGATTTCTCCTCCACTTCGTTTCGTCGAAATGACTCATAATCAATGTCATAAACGGAATAAATGGCGCACAAACTCCTTGAAAATTTTAGCTGCGTTTGTGCGCCCTTTTTTATTCCC
>DYSN01000001.1:71672-97208 GCA_020718205.1 Draconibacterium orientale | reverse complement strand
CATTATAAAGTCATTTCGAATGAGCCGAACTTGTGAGGCGAGTGAGAAATCCTTTCTTCCAATCAGCCTGAAGGGCTGAAATATCACAGAAAAAAACAACCGAATTATTTCATCAGCCTGAAGGGCTGAAACAGCAAAAAAATCACCATCTACATCCAAACAACAAATTCTAACGCTTCTCCAACCTATTCAGCAATGTCATTCCAATTTTGCAGTCAAGGCATTTCTTAAACTCGCAGTAATTATTCTTAAGCTCCAGCATGGCCTGCGACTCCAAAGCACTTTGAGCCGTGAAACCCAACTCTCCGAAACGTTTCGAAATCTGATTTTCCTCGGGGGCTGTTTTACTCAAAAACTCAATCGCCCGTTCTTCAAATTTTGGCTCCCCCTTATGCCGTCCAAACACAAACAGAAAGGGAATCACCGAGTTGATCAGAATCCCTTCGCGGGAGTTTTCGCCAAGTTTTTTTGGCTTTTTGGGGGAGGGAACATCGAAACGATAATGCGAATCCCAAAACTCCGAAGCCGTGGCCGAGAACAATTGGTTCATTTGCTCCAGCGATTCTGTTTCGAGCATTTTGCTGAACAGAAAATCTGTTTTATTCAGCAAATGAGCCAGTTGCGAAATTCTAACATCGGGAAATGCCGCCGGACGAAGCCGCATATATTTCCACAGATGAGCCGGCATGGACACCAATTTGTATTTCTTGCTCAGGAACTCGTACTCTTTCTTCAGTTGAGAATGATAAATATCACCGGTTTCAGCATCGAGCAGTCCGGCCTGACCAAACAGCAGTGCTTCGAGTTGCATCAATTGGCCTTTATGGCGGGCAATGATGTTTAAATCGATGCTGCGGGCCAGAATCTGAAAAGGCAGCTTGTTTATCTTTTGCCCGAAATAGCCGGCAATGCTGATAAAGAAAGCCTTTTCCCAATCGTTGGTGGTGCTTTTCAACAACTCGTCAACAAATTCCGACTTGTTTTCCAACCGCTCAATGGCCAATCGTTCCAGCCAGTTTTTCCACTCAAAATCAGATATTTCGCTCAGGTTATTGGCGCAGGGAATCCAGTTTTTATTGTGGAGCAAATACTCATATTTATAGTAAATCTGAGAGTTGAAATGGTCTTTAAGCTCTAAGCAGCGGAGCATGACCCCGTTTTGGGTATAGCAATCCTTATCGCATTCAAAAACCACATGCAAAATGGTGTTATTATACGCCCCATTGTGCTGATGCCCATGCTTTTCCCAATCCGACGATTTCACATGAATCTCCACATTCCCCACCCAGATAGTTTCGCCCATTTTAATGGTGGCATTAAAAAAATCGGGGCCCGAATCGGAGTTCAGTAGACCGGTTTTAATAATGGTAATTTCTTCGCCATCCACCGTGTGCAGCGGATTTTGAAGCAGTTGATAGCGCCACAGATAGTAGAGAAAAGCTTCGGTCATGGTCATCAGATTTTTACGAAATCGAAGTTAAAGATTTTTGAAAACAAACACCCCAAAAATTTCAATTTTAATGATTTTGCAAGCCACAAGCTCACCAGCCACAAAATTTCCATCATTCCAAACGCTGAAACCCCGATTCACATTGCTCTCCAAAAATATCATAGTTTATTTTGCTTTAATGGCATATACCTAAAACTAATTTTTTTATATTAGCTACCTAAACAATCTAATGCCAATTTTTTGGCAGAGATTCAGAAGTACGGAATAGAAATCTCATAGATTTTAAACATCTTCATAAATGAACCCTGCTTTTTTTGGTTATTTGGCACTGCCAGTCCCACTTTCGTTACGAGAACTACAACAATATATTCTCTAAAAAATACAAAATGTTAACTAACAGAGTAAAGCTTTGGCACTGTTAATCAATAAATTCAACCCCAAAAACTTTCTTTGGTCAGAAGCCGGTTAAACAAAAACTTGCTTTTGACGTATATGTTTGCTAAATTTGCACGTAACAAAGTTTTAATTATGGAAACGAAATTAACATTGAGGCTAAATGATCACGTGATTGAAAGAGCTAAAGACTATGCCCGAAGCCATAAGATTAGCCTGTCGAAAATGATTGAATCTTATCTTGATAGCATTACCAGACAAAAAGTTGACGAGAAAAAAATTTCGATTACGCCCCTTGTTGAGAGTTTGAGCGGGGTGATTGATTTGCCCGCCGACTTTGATTATAAAAAAGAGTATCGCGATTTTTTAGAAGAAAAGTATCAATGAGAAAGCTATTCATCGACACGAATATCGTGATTGATTTGCTATCGCGCAGAGAGCCCTTTTTTGATGAAGCAGCAGAATTATTTTCACTCGCCGACAGAAAACAGATAGAAATATCAGTTTCATCTTTAACCATTGCAAATACCAGTTGTGCCTTGCTAAGGCAAATGGATGCGGCTAAGGCAAAATCGATTTTAAGAAAACTTAGATTAATTTTGCGGGTATTGCCCTTAGATGATAAAATAATCGGATTGGCATTAGATGACGACACTTTTATTGATTTTGAAGATGGGCTTCAATATTTTACGGCCCTTGAAAACGAGCAGGAATTGATTATTACAAGAAATCTGAAGGATTTTAAAGGTTCAAAGTTGCCAGCAATGACAGCAAAACAATTTATAGAAACAATTTAAAAAGGTCATCTGCCAATAAGCAGGACTTTGAAGGTTTCTCACGTCTAATTAACTAATGGTTTAAAAGATAGAGAAGGATTTGGCTCTCATTGAAAAATGGTAAAGAATTGAGAAAACACTCGAAATCATTGGTATGTGCGAAGAAATCCATAAGTTCATTTTAATTACACCGAATTCGGTATAATTAAAAACGCAGCCGGATTAGCCAGATTTATCCTATCAGTTGAACATCTTTATTAAACACTCAAAAATTTCACCCTAAAACCATCCGTTTATAGCTAATCAGGCCAGAAAAAATTTTATTTTTGGGGGGAATATTGGGATGTGGGTTGGTTTTTTCTACCAACTGCATGCCATGTGGGCTGTGCAGTATAGATGTTTCAAAATGATAAAAATGAGATTTAGTGTTCCATTAATAATTTTTATAATTTTGAATCAATATGGAAGATAAATTAAAAGATATTGATTCTATAATTAGGCATTGGCGTGAATCTGCAGAACAGAACTATTCAACCATGCAGAACCTGATAACTACAAAAGAGTATTCCTGGGCGTTATTTATGGGCCATTTAGTTATCGAAAAGTTAATTAAAGCATTGTATGTTAAAACATTACACCAGCACCCTTTATTTAAACACGATTTGCTTTTTTTGATAAAAAAGATAGATGTTGATTTGCCATTGGATTATGATGAATGGTTAGATGAAATTACAACTTTTCAATCTAAATGCTATATATGATGATTATAAACAAAGTTTTTATAAGCTCTGTACTCCAGAGTATTCTAAGAAATGGATTGATAAAATTGAAATTATAAGACAATGGTTGATCCAGCAATTATAAATACAGCTAAAAGATACATTCAGATGATTCCGGCAGACCTGGAATTGAAAAAGGCATATCTGTTTGGTTCTTATGCTAAAGGCAGTCAACATCCTGATAGTGATATTGATATTGCAATTATAGTCGGACGGATGGATGATTTCTTTTCGGTTCAGATGCAACTTATGCGTTTGAGAAGAGATATAGATTTAAGGATTGAGCCTCACCCAATATTGGATGTGGATTTTAATATCCAGAATCCCTTCGCATATGAGATTGAAAAGACTGGATTTGAGCTGAAATAAAATCCTAGCTAGCGCGGAAATTTTTTCCGTGCGTATATAACAAAGCCTTAAAATCCTTCATAAACCACCAAAAAATTTCACCATAAAACCAACAGGTTTTTGATAGCCAAGCTAAAAAATATTTTATTTTTTTTTGGGGGGGGGAATAATGGGTTGTGTGATGGATTTAAAATAGCGAATACTGGATTTCGTCAAGCTTTGCTGGTTGTTGATCCAGTGAATTGAGTTGCCAAAACCCACTAATCAACACTCATCAACTCGCCATCGGCACATTGAAACTTGGGGGCGTCGTATTTGTTAAACAGCGAGTAATCGTGGGTGGCCATCACCACTGCTCTGTCCTCGCGCGAAATGGCAAAAAGCAATTCCATAATCTCCTGCGACGAAATGGGATCCAGATTTCCGGTGGGCTCGTCGGCCAAAATAACCAACGGATTGTTGACCAAGGCACGGGCAATACCAAGGCGTTGCTGCTCTCCCCCCGAAAGTTGATAGGGCATTTTTTCGCTTTTATTCTTGAGTCCGGTCTTGTTCAAAAGCTCGGCCACTGTGTCTTTCATCAGGTTTTTATCACTCCAGCCGGTTGCTTTCATCACAAAAATGAGATTTTCGGCCACATTGCGGTCGTTCAATAGCTGGAAATCCTGGAACACAATGCCCAATTTTCTGCGTAAAAACGGAACATCCTTGCTTTTTATATCAATCAGGTCAAATCCCGCAACCTTAGCACTGCCGGTTTTTATGGGAATATCGGCATATAAGGATCGTAAAAGACTGCTTTTTCCGCTTCCGGTTTCACCAATAAGATAGTTGAAAGTATTTTTATTAAGTTGATAATCAACACTTTTTAGGATAAGGCTATCGCCCTGATAAATGTCAACGTCCTGCAAACGAATGATGGTCTTGTGATCCATTATTTTTTTTCTGCTAAATTAATTCTTTTTGATTTGCAAAAAAAAACCACCGGTTAAAAAACAGTAACCGGTGGCTGAATGGTATTTTATCGGCTGTTAGGCCATTTCCTTAATATAATTCACTAAGCCTTTGGCCTCGAAAATCTTCATGAGTTTGTCGGGTAGGGGAGCAAACCGGAATTCTTTTTCGCCTACTTTCACCACTCCCGATTCCATATTCACATCTACCACATCTCCATGTTTGTAAGCATCAACCACTTCGGGAAGCAGAATAATGGGGAGTCCCTGATTTACCGCCGAGCGATAGAAAATTCTGTTTACCGATTTGGCGATCACGGCTTTAACTCCCGCATAGCTCAAGCCCACGGCAGGATGTTCTCTGGAACTTCCGCAGCCAAAATTGGCACCAGCAATAATCACATCTCCCTGTTTCACGCGGTCTTTAAAGGTCATGTCGAAATCTTCGAAAAGGTAAGGCATTATCTTTTCAGCCTCGGAGCTGTTGATATTGTAGGTGTGCTTTCCGGCAAACATTTGATCGGTATTCAGGTTATCGGCATCGGCATAATTCCATATTCCAGCCACATAGCGGTCTTCGCCTTCGGGAATGAAAACGGTGTCGGATTTGTCTAAGGTAAATGGAAATTTATCGTTGGTTTTATGAGCTCGGGGGTCAACAATTTCACCAGCCAGTGCCGAATGAGCCACAATGGCCGGAGAAGCCAGATAAACGTTGGATTCCTTGTTTCCCATACGTCCCTTAAAATTGCGGTTGGCGGTGGAAATCACATTTACTCCGTCGGCAGGAATACCCTGACCTGTTCCCAGACATGGTCCGCACGAAGAAGCCAAAACATGGGCACCCGATTCCATAAAAATCTCGATTAGTCCGTTGCGCATGGCTTCCAGATATATTTTTTGCGAGGCGGGAACAATCAGCATCTGAAATCCTAAGGGTAGTTTTTTGCCTTTGAGCACTTCGGCCACTTGTTCCAAATCTTCGTAGCGTCCGTTGGTGCAAGTTCCCACCATGGCTTGCTGAATTTTGGTTCCCACCACTTCGCTCAGTGCTTTTACATTATCCACCTGATGGGGAACAGCAACCACGGGAAACAACTCGTTGAGATTGATGGTGATTTCGCGGGCATAAATAGCATCATCATCGGCCCAAATGCCTTCTTTATGTTCTCCATAATACGCGTCAAGCACTTCGTCCGAGGGGAAAACGGCATTTTTAGCTCCCATTTCCGATGCCAGATTGGTGATGGTCATCCGCTGAGAGATATTGAGGGTTTTAACGCCTTCTCCATGATATTCTATGCTCATATAATCGGCGCCACTGCTGCCAATCATACCAATAATCCAAAGCGATAAATCCTTGGCATAAACACCTTCGGGCAATTGTCCGTTGAGGGTTATTTTGATGGATTCGGGAACGCGGAACCAGGTTTCGCCCTGTTTCCAAAGGCCGGCAGCTTCGGTTCGGTCTATTCCAGCTGCAAAGGCATTGAAGGCTCCTGCTGTGCAGGTGTGGCTGTCGCTTCCTACAATAATCATCTTGGGTTGAGCATATTCCGACATAATCTGATGGCAGATTCCTTTTCCTGCATCGTGAAATTTGCTAATCCCCTGCTCGTTAACTATCTCTCTTATTTTCTGATAGTCGTTGGCTAATTTGGCATTGGTTGGTGGAGCGTTGTGGTCTAAAACAATAAGCTGCTGATTAGGGTCGAAAACCTTTTCCCCGTTCATTTTTTTAAAGGTGCTGTAAATACTCGATGTATTGTCGTGAGTGAGAATGATATGGGGCTTTCTAAACACAATACTGCCCTTTTCGGCATTAAAAATCTTCTCTGCAAATGTTCTTCCTGCCATTTTCTTTCTATTTAATTGTTTATATTCCTGATATTTAAGGGTGCAAAAAAATCTGTACATCATAAGTTTTGCAATTTTATTGAGGTTTTACAGATTTTCACTGGCAAAGATAATCTTTGAGATGGTAAAAAATACAACAACAATTTGGTGGAACTATTTTCAGGGGATTTACTGAATGGAAACGCTTTTTTAGGTTATCTGGCAAAGGGTTTTCAGAATACTCTTTCAGCAATTCATTCATATTTAAAATCCATGAGTAAAATGAGCTTTGATAGGTAGATTTATCTTCTATGATGAATGACCAATTGCGGAAAAAATCACTACTGACCGGCAAAACTTGAATTTAAAAGATTAATATTTTTGGTACTACTCAGTAGTAACGCGTATTATATTCTTATAATCTTAGTTTTTTCAATTGAAGCCAACCTTTTAAAAATGAAAACCAATTTGAATCACATAACGAAAACCAACTCCTAAACTATTAAATTTGCCACCAGTATTGATAGCATCTAAATCAATGAAAGTTTCCAACCAGGGATATTTTGCAAGTATTTGCTCTTGTAAATATTTATAGGCATCACTTTCTTTATCTATTTCTAAATCTACATCTAATCTTGCTTTTCCATTATAATAACTCAAACTAGGTCCGATCAAAATTAAATCGAGACAAAACCTATCCCAAAAAATAAATTGATAGCCCAATTCAACACCCAGGCTTGACATAGAAAAAGCAACATCTATATTCACATCACTGGTATATACCTCATTATCTAGTAACCTGATTGTGCTATTAAAACGATAGCCATAATATGAAAAGTAAGGTCCTATATACAACCCATCTGGTGCTGGCCTTGTATTTCTTTTACCTAAATAAAAACGATAATCAAGCGAACTGGTGAAACCAAATCTGCTTCCTGCTTTTACAAATGAATACTTTGTTGATTCGTTACCTAAGAATTGAGGAAATAATAAAACCCCCAGGTTTAATGACATACTTTGGTTTTTTCTAATAATTCTTTCATATCCCAAGGTGAAATTATTTGTGTTGAATAGCATAGGAGTAATATTCCATCTTATAATATTCTTTTTAGTATGATTTTGGTAATTTGATATGCTGTCTTGAGCGTTGGTAAATAAGGTGATGGATAATAATAATACAAGGGCTATGCTTCTCATGATTCCAGACAATATATTTTAATCTCAAAGATAAAAAAAGAAATTAAAATAGGACACATTTATTTTATTGGATGAATAAATTGAAAAGTAAAAGAATAAATCTATTTTTGATTATGAAATATCCATGCAAAAAGGTTTACACAAACAGCGAATGTTTAACATGGATATTCCATCTGACAGTTAAAAAATAAAATTCTAAACAGATGAAAATGTAATACGAATACATTTATGAATCTTAATACCAGACTACCTTATCACAAAATATTGCTAATTAGGGTTTTGACATTTATTTTTTATATCCTTTTGCGGCATCCATTGATATTTTTAAAGTCTTAGACCCATTATTATATTCCATTATCCTGCCTTTCAATTATCTTTATTATTGATGAGCATAATACACAAAAAGCCAAATCGTTGATGATTCTTGTAATATTGAGTTTGGTTTTTGTATGGATTGGATTTTTTCGACACAGGAATCTGGTCAATTTGATTTCCTTAGTTTTTAACATTGCAGTGTTTGGGCTTACTACCGCAACTATGATTGACCGGATAGTTATATTTAACAATTATTCGTGGTATACTTGTTGGGAAATATCTTAATTTTAATAATCAAAATGAAAATCAATAGTTTATGAAAAATCATACCCGTTATTTTTATATTGTTGCAGCAATGGCATTGGGATTGATGGCAATGGCATCATGTGGAAAGAAAGAAGCTCCGAAAGCTTCTCATCCCATTCCGGTAACTGTGGTCAGTGTAATGCAAAAAGATGTAACTATTTACACCGATTTTATTGGGCAAACCTTTGGAATCTACGACATCCCAATCCGTTCAAGGGTTCAGGGTTTTCTCGAAGGAATTCATTTTCAAGAGGGTGAACTGGGGAAAAAAGGTCAGCTTTTATATACGGTGGATGCGCAGCCCTATAAAGCCAGGCAAGCCGCTGGGCTTAGCGAAGTGGCACAGGCAAAAACTGCATTGGTGAAAGCTGAAAACGATTTGAATCGCTACAAACCATTGGCACAGGCCAATGCGGTGAGTCAGTCGGATTTAGATAATGCTGTTGCCCACTACGATGCAGCCAGAGCTCAGGTTGCTGCTGCCGACGCCAATCTGAAATTAGCCGAAATAGAGCTGGGTTATACCCTAATCTATTCGCCTATTGATGGAATAATTGGTAAAACACAAGCAAAAGTGGGTGAGTTTGTGGGACAAAATCCAAATCCCATAATATTGAATACTGTTTCGGATGTGAGCAGCTTTAATGTGGAGTTTTTCCTCACCGAATCGCAATATTTGTACATGGCTCGTGAGCTTCAGCTGGCAGCAAAAAATGATAACAAACCTGATGAATCGAGAGCCTTAAAACTCATACTGGCCGATGGCACAGAATTCGAATATCCTGGTAAAGTGGTTTTTATGGATCGAGAAGTAAACCCAACCACGGGAACTCTTTTGGTTCAGGCTCGTTTCCCCAATCCCGAAGGTTTGGTTCGTCCCGGACAGTTTGCTAAGGTTCATGCCCGGTCCCGAATTATTGATGATGCCTTAATGGTGCCTCAGGCCTCTGTGACCGAAATACAAGGTCAGTTTTCGATTTTTATCGTAAACGATAGCTCTCAGGCTCAAAAAGTGGTGGTGGAAGTTGGCAACCGGATTGACGATTTATGGATAATCAATAAAGGCCTTAAAAATTTGGATAAAGTTATTCTCGACGGCATTCAGAAAGTGAGAAACGGTGTTACAGTGCTAGCTACTGAAGTATCGGCTGATCATAAAACGTCGCAACAATAATATCCAGAGCCATGTCAAAAGATAAAGGAAACTTTTTTGTCGATAGGCCCATAGTAGCCATGGTTATTGCCATACTCACGCTGATATTGGGTGTGGTTATGCTTATGGGTTTGCCCATTGAGCAATATCCAAATTTAACTCCCCCCATTGTTCAAATCAGAGGAAACTATACCGGAGCCAATGCCCTCACTGTGGAAGAGAGTGTGGCCAACCCGCTCGAACAGCAAATCAACGGTGTCGATAATATGATTTATATGAAATCGACCAATGCAAACGATGGTAGTATGGTTATCGATATTTCGTTCGAAGTGGGTACCGACCCCGATATGAACACTGTGTTTGCTCAAAACAGGGTTTCGTCGGCCACCGCCAAATTGCCCGAACCAGTGAAGAAATTGGGTGTTACAACCCAGAAATCGTTGCCCAATATTCTCATGCTCATCACGCTGACATCCGATGGTCGCTACGATCAGGAATTTTTAGGGAATTATGCTCTTATCAATATCAAGGATCAGCTAGCGCGACTTAGAGGGATAGGAAGGGTTAATGTGTTGGGAGCATCAGACTATTCCATGCGAATCTGGATTAAACCCGACCAATTGGCCCACAGGGGAATCACCGTTCCGGAGATTTTAACCGCCATTAATCAGCAAAATATGGTGGTTCCCGGTGGAAAATTTGGAGCAGAGCCTGCACCACCCGGAACCGAGTTTACCTATACCGTGCGAATGCCCGACCGCTTCAACTCCCCCGAAGCCTTTGGGAATATTGTAGTTCGTACCATCGACGATGGATCGCAGGTGAAACTCAAAGATATTGCAACCATTAATCTGGGGGTGGAGACTTACAATTCCTTTACCCGTCTCAATTCCCGGACCTGCTCAGTTTTAGCGTTGTATCAGGCTCCTGGTTCCAATGCAGTAGAATTGGCCAGCGAAGTTCTGGCTACCATGGAACAGCTCAAAGACAATTTCCCCGAGTCGGTAAAATATACCGTTTCGCTCGATTCAACAGCACCAATCACTGCTGGTATTAAAGACATTGTAAAAACATTGATCGAAGCTTTGCTTTTGGTGATTTTGGTAGTCTTCATCTTTATTCAAGACTGGAGAGCCACGCTGATTCCAACTTTAGCCATTCCCGTATCGCTCATTGGCGCTTTCATCTTTTTCCCCGTTCTTGGTTTCACAATCAATGTATTGTCGTTGCTGGGGCTGGTTTTGGCTATTGGTATTGTGGTCGACGATGCCATTGTGGTGGTGGAAGCCGTTCAGGTGAATATTGAAAAAGGCATGAATGCCAAAGAAGCTACTCGCGCTGCCATGAGAAAAGTAACGGCTCCGGTTATTGCTACCACTTTGGTTTTGGTAGCTGTGTTTATTCCTGTGGCAGGTATGGTAGGCATCACTGGTCTTTTGTATCAGCAATTTGCCATCACCATTGTTATTTCGGTGCTGGTTTCGTCGGTAAATGCTTTAACACTTAGCCCCGCCCTTTGCTCTATCCTGCTCAAAGAACCCAAACCCTACAAAGGTCCGCTGGGCTGGTTTTTCAAGAAATTTAACCGAGGAATGGACAGAACTACCGATGCATACATGAGTATGACTTCCATACTAACCCGCAAACTGAAGCGGTCAGCAATTTTTATTGTGATTGTTACCCTGGTGGCGGTATTGTTTGGCAAATTGGTTCCCGGTGGCTTTATTCCGGAAGAAGACATGGGTTATTTGATGGTGAATGTTCAGCTTCCCGATGCTTCCTCCATTCAACGAACCGATGCAGTGAGTAAAAAAGTTGAAAAAATACTAATGGATATTCCTGAAATAGAGTTTGTTACCACAGTTACTGGTTTCTCTATGCTCAGCGGTTCCATGACGTCAAACAACAGTTTCCTTTTTGTAGGATTGCATCCGTGGGCAGAACGGGAAAAAACAGCCAAAGAAGTTATTCAGGAAGTGAATATGCGATTGTATATGGGCATTATAGAAGCTCAGGCTTTTGCCTTCGGTCCGCCCGCCATTCCAGGTCTTGGAAATGGATCCGGTTTCAGCATTATGCTTCAGGATAAAGGCGGAAACAATCCCGAGTATCTGGCAAGCCATTTGACGAAGTTTATTCAGGCAGCCAATAGTCGTCCTGAAATAGGAAGTGCCTTTTCATCCTTCCAGGCTTCTGTGCCACAGCGCTATATGGAGATTGACAAAGAAAAAGTGCTGAAAATGGGGGTGAATCTCAACGATTTATACACCACCGTGGGAGCCTTTATGGGGGGAGCCTATGTGAATGATTTCACCCGCTTTGGCCGTCTTTACAAAACATTTATTCAGGCCGAACCCCAATATCGAAACAAGGAATCGGACATCAATTATTTTTTCATTAAAAATAAGGAAAACGAAATGGTTCCCTTGAGCACTTTGGCTACCATTGTACCAGTCAGTGGCCCCGATTTTACTACTCGCTTTAATTTGTACAGATCGGCAGAAGTGAGTGGAGCTCCTGCCAGTGGATACACCTCTGATCAGGCTATGGCAGCTTTGGAAGAAGTAGCCGCTGAAGTTTTGCCCGCCGACATGGGTTATTCGTGGAATGCCATGAGTTATCAGGAGAAGAAGGCATCGGGCTCCCTGGGCATGATTCTTACTTTCTCACTGGTTTTTGTGTTCCTGATTTTAGCTGCACAATACGAAAGCTGGAGCCTTCCGCTGAGTATTCTCCTAGGAACTCCTTTTGCCATTTTTGGAGCCTTTTTAGCACTTTGGCTGGGCAGAATGGGCAATGAAATATTTGAGAATAATATTTTTGCTCAGGTATCTTTTGTGATGCTCATTGGTATGGCGGCCAAGAATGCCATTCTAATTGTGGAGTTTGCCAAAGAAGAATTTGATGAAGGATTATCGCTTTTCGATGCTGCTATAAAAGCGGCCCATTCGCGTTTCCGCCCCATTATTATGACTGCTTTGGCCTTTATTCTGGGGGTGTTTCCGCTGGTGGTTGCCACAGGCTCCGGAGCCATAGCACGACAAGTGATGGGAGTTGCATTGCTGGGTGGAATGGGTATTGCCACATTTTTGGGAGTATTCTTGTATCCCATGCTTTTTGTGGGCATTGGCAAGCTCTTCAACTATGAAAAGAAACGTGATCAGATGCTTCAATTGAAAGAAAAAGCGGTAAAAAATGATTAATTCTGTGCATTTTAAAAAAACGATCGATATGAAATTGATAAAATATATACTGCTCCTTTTAGCCATTGGGTTTGTGCTTAATTCGTGCATGATGACACCCGATTTAAAGAAATCGGAAGTGGCAATTCCCAATTCCTGGTTGTCATTGAGCACGGAAACTGATACTTCGGTGGTGAAATGGTGGGAAGTTTTCAACGATACCACCCTGGAATCCATCATTTTAAAATCGCTGGAACACAATAAAGATGTGTTGATTGCTGCGAAAAGATTGGAGCAGGCCCGTGCCTATTGGGGCATGACCAAAGCCGATTTGTGGCCATCGCTCAATTTTCAGGCAGGCGCTCAACGCGGAAATTATGGTGGAGGCTCTAAACTTCCGCAGATTAATAACCAGTTTTATGTGGTTCCGGCCTTGTCGTGGGAATTGGATTTCTGGGGAAAATACCGCAGTTTGAGTGCTTCGGCACAAGCCGACGTGCTGGCCTCGGAATGGGGAATAAGAAGCTTGAAAATCAGTTTGATAAGTAATGTAGCTCAATTGTATTTCGAAGTCGTGGACTATTCCCGCCGACTCGAAATAGCCAAAAAGACTGTGGAACTTCGTGCCAACTCGTTGAAAATTATCGAAATGCGATTTAAGGAAGGCATTTTACCGGAGATAGACTTCAATCAGGCTCAGGCGCAATGGGCCACTGCTTCGGCCACTGTTCCAACTTTTGAGCGGGCATTGGCACAAACCCAATATGCTTTGAGTATTCTGCTGGGCGAAAGTCCAAAGGTATTTATTGCGGAGTCATCCCCCCTCGACGAGTTGTTTCCACAGCAAGAGATTCCGGTGGGCTTGCCATCGGCTTTATTGCAGCGTCGCCCCGATATTCTTCAGGCCGAAGCACAGCTCATGGCGCAGAATTATCAGTGGGGAGCTGCCATCGCCGCTCGTTTTCCAACTATCAGCATAACCGGATTGCTGGGCGTTGCCAGTAACGATTTGAGTAATTTAACCGGCGGGGGACTTGCATGGTCGGTGGGTGCAGGAATAGTGGGACCCATTTTTAATTTTGGGAAAAACAAACGGCGGGCCGAAGTGGAGCGAATCAAAATGGAAGAAATGGCAATAAACTACGAAAAGGTTGTGTTGCAGGCCTTTAGAGAGATAGAAGACGCTTTGGTTTCTATAAAAACCTATGAGGATGAACTCAAAGCCCGCAAATTTCTGTTTGCAGCCATTCAGAATGCAGCCAAACTGAGTGCCATGCGCTACGATATGGGCGTGACCAGTTATTTGGAAGTTTTGGAAAACGAACGGTCAGCTTTTGAAGCAGAATTGGTTTTATCGGAAGTGAAGCAAAAGATGCTCGCATCCTATGTGGATTTGTATAAATCGCTGGGAGGCGGTTGGATTAATCAGGATGAAATGAAGCAAAAATAGATTCAAAGAAAAAGCCCTGAAAGGGTTTTTTTTATCATTCTAAAGCGAAGTCCTTTGAAAATCAGGGTGCTGTAAAAGTGCAGATACAGGAAGTTGATTCTCCATCCGACTCAAAATTATAGGTGGTCCAGGAAATCACAGAACCACTGATAATTCCGCTTCCGTTAACACTATATCCACCACCAACCGATTGATTGGAAACATAGATGGAGTTGCCCGCAACTACGGCTGTAGCCGAATATCCCAGATTTGCAAAATTGCTGATAATCACTTGAGTAGAATTTGCGGCATCTAAAGTTACGTTTACGCGATAGGTTTGTTTGCTGCATTGGTCAGAGGCTATCCACTCGCCCGTAAAAGCGTCTCTGGAATCAACATCATCAAAAATATCGCCTTCCTTTGTGCAGGAATTAAAAAGTAAAATGGTTGAAACCATCAGTAAGAAAATAAAAATGTCTCTCTTCATATTATTAGATTTTAATAAGCTTTTGTGTTGCTACCATTTGGCTCCTGTTTTTCAGCCTCACGAAATAGACTCCTTTTGTGAGCCTGGTAACATCTAATTTAATTTCTGTATTTGGTGATGTAAAAGTCGGGTTGAAAGATAATATTTTTTGCCCGGCAAGATTTAGGATCTCCACTTCAATTTCTGTGAATTCTCCGGAATTGATTTGTAACGACAATTCATCAATTACTGGATTGGGGAAGCATTGAAAATATTCATTGTCAGTGTCTTCGTTCATCTCGTTTACCTGTACGGAACATGGCTGGGCATGGCCTCCAACACTGGTGAGTAACGAGTTTAAGGTGTCGACAGTGGGGTAGGCGTTGGGGCCAAAAAACTGAGCGGCAATGGTTCTGTCGGGCAAAACGACAAGGGCGGTAATGTGCGAGCCTATTTCATATTGAAGATTTATCTGGTTTCCCAAACCTTCTATTCCGCTGGCGCAGGGAAACTCCACCGCATGAACGGCCATAAAGTCAATTACCCCAATATTGTTGGCTCCCCAGTTGAGACCGAGATAAAATACATTGCCCTGGTTGCAACCAAAATCATTAAAAGACTCCACAATTTCCGGAGTATAAATATTGCATGAGCCACAAGTGGTGGTAAAAAATGATATCAACACTATTTTTCCCTCATCGAGGTATGAAAAAAGATTGTGGCTGGTTCCATAAACATCTTTCGCAGTGAAATCCTGAGCCACGGTAAGTCCTGTCTGGGCTTTGAGTTGAGAAAGTCCTGAAAGCAATATGAGAAGTATGAAGAGCTTCATTTTCATCGGGTTGTTATTTGATAAGGTCGAAAATTTTATTGGCCAATCGTGAAGCTCCAATTCTGAACAAATGGTTATTAAGCCACTGATTGCCAAGTACTTCTTTAACAAGAAGATAATACTCCAGGGCAACTGCGGGTTCGGCAATTCCTCCGGCGGGTTTTATGCCTATTTTTATTCCTGTGGTCTCGTAATACTCTTTAATGGTATCGAGCATAATGAGCATGGCTTCGGTGGTTGAAGCAACGGGTATTTTTCCTGTGGAGGTTTTAATGAAATCGGCGCCCCCCAAAATGCTTATTTCACTGGCTTTTCTAATATTTTCCACCGTTAAAAGCTCACCGGTTTCCAGAATTACTTTCAGATGGGCATTTCCGCAAGCTTGTTTTATCAGCTCCACTTCCCGTTGAACTTCATCAAACTTCCCTTCCAGAAATTTACCCCGCGAAATCACCATGTCGATATCGCCGGCACCTTGTTCCACTGCATATTTTACTTCAGCTACTTTAATTTCGATGGGCGATTGTCCGGCGGGGAAAGCACCTGCTACCGAGGCAATACGTACATTATTATCGGTTAGATTGTTTTTAACCACCTGAACCAAAGTAGGATACACGCAAACTGCTGCCACATTGGGAATCGATTTTTCGGCGGAGAAATAGCCACAAGCCTGTTGAGCAAGACGGGCAGCTTTTTCATCGGTATCGGCACCTTCCAGAGTGGTTAAATCGATAAAGGAAAGAATATCTCTATAGGCTTTTTGCTCAACGAGATTTGTTTTTCCTTTTGCAACCAGCTCCTGAACGCGGTTTTTAATATCCTCTAAGGTGTATTGATAGCTTTTGAACATGGTTTTTGTTTTTTACAAAAGTACAATTGTTTTTTATTCGGGAAATATTTGCTTATTTGGTTGAAGCTGACGAACCTTTGTCTTCCCATTTAAATGACTCTATCATTCGCAGAATATCGGCTTCCAGAAAATCAATCACTGGCTGAAGTGAGTCGTTGTTGGGGGTAAAGTTGAAATACAAAGCTCCCCGCAAAAAATGGGTTGTGCTGTCGGTAAGGTAAAACTGGTAGGGCGATGCAGCTTCGGAACCCACAATTTCATAAGCCATTCCATATACTTTCAGCTCTTTGTTCAGATACATTTGCTCGTTGATGGCATTGGCTTTTGGAATGTGCTTATTCATCATTTTGTGCATATCGTTGAGCAGTGTATCTAAGTTATTGTCCACTTTTTTATAACTCACATGAATCTGGGCTTTAAAACGAGGATAATGAATGTTGATCCAGTATTTTTCGGGTTCGAAAGGGGGAGGAGTAACCACAGCATCATTGGCCACATCGAAGCTGTAAGGAAATCCTTTTGGCTGAAATTTTTTATAACCCTTTTCGGGCAATTGAATCCTGAAAAAGCCACGCGGTTTGGGTTGCCAATCTTCTTCACAAGAAACCAAACCTGCAATAAGAAATATGAAAATCAGTGGTTTAAACAGTTTTTTCAAGGGTTTATTGTTTTTCGGGAAGGGTTACTTTAATTTTCTTGATGCGCTTATGATCCAATTCAATGATTTCCAGACCATAGTTTTTAAATTTTATGTGGGAGTTTATGGATGGAATGTTTTCAAAAATCTCTAAGAACAAGCCAGCCAGGGTATCAAAATCACCTTCTATATCGTCGAATACTACAGAGTCAATTTTCAGGATTTTGCAGAAATCGTTTATGGAAGTTTTTGCTTCGAACAAGTAGTTTCGGTCATCAATCTTCTCGAAATCGATTTCGAGCTCGGTATCGTCAAATTCATCGTTTATCTCGCCCACAATTTCCTCCAAAATATCTTCGAGAGTAACCAGCCCCGAGGTGCCGCCATACTCGTCGACTACAATGGCCAGGTGGATTTTTTTCTTTCGGAACTCCTGAAGCAGGTCGTTAATTTTCTTGTTTTCAGGAACAAAAAAGGCTGGTCTGATGAGCTTTTGCCAGTGAAAATCTGTAGTTTCGTTTAAATAGGGCAATAAATCTTTTACGTAGAGAACGCCTTTAATCTGATCGAGCGAATCGTTATAAACAGGAATCCGGCTAAAGCCACTTTCCATAACCTGCGCCATGATTTGGGTAAAATTGTCCGACAAGTTGATGGCCGAGATATCTACCCTCGATTTCATCACTTCGCGCGTTTCCATATCGGAGAATTTTACAATCCCCCGCAAAATATTTTTCCCTTCTTCGTTGGTAATGCCATCATTGGTGAGGTCAATGGCATCGTCGAGTTCGCTTTTGCTTAAATCGTGGCCTTTTTTAGTGATTCGTTTATCAACCAGCGAAGTGCTGTAGGCCAGTATGGTGCTTGCCGGGCTAAGAACCTTAAACATAAAATACAACGGATTGACAGCCTGAAAGGCAAATTTGGCATTTATCTGATTCGCGTAAATTTTAGGGGTGATTTCGCCAAAGAGCAACAGCAAAAAAGTAACTATTACCACTTCGAAAACAAAGCCGAAAAGTGGATACTCGGTAAAATCGAAAACCATTCCTATGAGGTAAGCCGAAAGGATTACAATGCCCACATTAGCAAAATTATTGGCTATTAAAATGGTGGCTAATAGCTTTTTAGGATGATTAATCAAATATAGGATTTTCTGGCTTTTTTTGGTGTTGGTTTCCGAAATTTCGTCTAACTGGTGTGTGCTGAGTGAGAAAAATGCGGTTTCGCTGCCAGAAATAAAAGCTGAAATAAATATGAGGCAAGCCAAAACCAAAAGGCCTATAAAAAGACCAATATCCGGGGTAAAATGTATAATGGAGTTTAAAAGGATGAATATACCCGGTAAGGGATCGGTAATTTGTTCCAAAATGTATTGTTGTATTGATTAGCTCTGCAAAAATAGATTTTTTTTGTGAATTATTGTGCCCAATTTTCGAATTTACAATTTATTCATTTTAAATTTGGTGTTGGGGCTCAGCCCACAAGATGTTTTTGATTTCAGGAAACAGCAGGTTATTTCGATAAAATGAAATAGGCAGTGGTGGTGAAAAAATCGCGCAAATGCGGAATGGCAGCAATAACAGTCAGCTGTTTTCGTGGCTTGAGCCCAAATTTGTACTTGTAGTTGGGGTTGATGAGATAAAACTGCTTCCTGACCAATTGAAGTCCGGCTTTGGCCACAATTCGGTAAAAGCGGTTAATGGAGATTTGGGTATCTTTGATTTCCAGCTGACTTTCAATGACTTCGGGGCGTTCTTTGCTCCAATGCATCACCTGTCGATACATTCCACGTGGAAGCAGATGAAAATAAGGTAGTTTGCTCAGTTTCTTGTGGCTCAACATTTGCTGATGTCCGCCAAAAGGCATGCGCCACGGGGGCATAGCGATGAAAATGATTCCTTTTTCGTTGAGCAGTTCTTTGAGCTTAACGAGCATAGCCTGCTGATCGTGAACATGTTCTATCACATCTTTCAGAATGATTAAATCGAAACCTTCGCCCAATTCTGCCTTGCTAATTTGATGAATATCGCGGTGATAGAACTGAACCAGACCTTTCTTAAGCTCGTCGGCCATAAAACTTTCGGCTCTTTTTATTTTCTCCCCATTGAGCTCTATGCCAATTCCTTTATGACCTTGTTCAATAAATGCCTTTAGAACGCCTGCTTCGGCTGAGCCTACTTCGCAGATTCTCAAATTTTTGTTCTGAGATAAAAAGGGGGCTACAAACGGAATAATATAATCGCGCGAATGTTCGTATTGCTGCTGAAAGTAGATGCTTCGTTCCTGATGAAATTCAAATGCCATTTTTTTCCGAGTTAATTATAAATACCAAATCAGGCCCAAAATAACAAAATGTTGGTTGTACTGATAACTGGGGATTGATTCTTTGTATTCTGTTTCGTAAAAGCCTTGATATGTGGAGCTTAGTGTGTAATCGCTCACCTGATAAACCGAATAATCGGTACTTTTCTGCGTAATTTGATAATGAATTGTGATGTAAATTTTCTTCGTCAGTGGGTAGCTTAGCATAAAATCGCCTTTGTAGGAGGTATGATCCGACCAGTTATAAACCAGTCCGACGCCGGGCTCGGTAGTATGCAACAAATCGCCAAAAGTAGCACAAGCCATAAAATTCAGCTTTTTGTATAATTTTCCGCCGGCCGTAACCTTATAAATAAACCGCCCCTCGTCTTCATGGAAATACAAAAGCCTGTTGGTGATGTACATACCGTAATTACCAAGGGGTAGAAGCGTGATTTCCCCGCCCAATTGCCATTGATTTTTAAGAGCGATTTGCGAGTAGTTACCAAAAATTGAAATATCGGTTATCGAAATCTTTTTCTTCAGGCCAATGCCCAGCACATAATCTGTATCGCTAAAGTTTCCATCGAAATCGTTAAATTCAGGGTTTACTTTTAAAATGGTGTCCTGTTGATCCGGAAGAGAATAGCTTATGTCTTCAATTTCAGAGTATTTGTAAACTCCTTTGTAAAACAGGGCATGACCATTCATATTCACACTCCAGCCATTGCCCAATGAAGGTTCCAGGGAGAAAAAAATCTCGTTTTGTGATATTTTTCCGGTATTGGTTTCCAGATCGTTATTGAGTTTCTGGCTGATAAAGGCCGATTGAATATCGTGATGGAAATATGCTCCATACCATCTGATATACTTTCCAAAGTGACCCGCCAACCCCAGATTTGCTAAAGATTGATTATCGCGGAGAATGGCTTGCCCGAGCAAGGTATTTTTATTTTGCGGGAAAAGGGAATTCAACTTGTCCTGATTCCCGGTATTGGAATAGCCAAAAGATGCATGTGCCAATGTTAAAAAATTGGGGGAAATTTGTTTAGTCAGGCGAGTCTGCTGCGGTAAACGAGCAAAAACAGAATCAGAAAACAGGGCTTTTCGAATGGCCATTTGCTGATCGAAGTTTGAATGGTCAAAGCTGCTGTAGGCCACTTCTTCGCGGCCTCCATTAATGGCGGCAAAGTATTTGAAATAGGCGGCATTTACATCGTTGCTCAAAAATCCCAAAGCCTTGTCATACTGCATTTCAGCTTTTCTGAAATTCCCCTGATTATCGTAAGCCAACCCCATTCTCATTCTTAAAAAATAGAAATCGTAGCCTTTATAAAGAGCTTCCTTTCCAATATCGATAACGCTATCCCATTGATTTTGAGTGTAGTAATAATAGGTAATGCTGTCGTAAATATCGCTTTCCCTTTTGGTTTGAGCAGTTAATGTAACCGATGATATCAAGGCCAAAATCAGGCTGAAGGCAAGTGTTTTGACTTTAATTTTCATGGCGTTAGTGGTTTTGAAAAGCTTAAACAGTATTGATGAAAAGTGTTACTGACAAATGTATTTCCAAATCCGTAGGGTGCAATGGAAATATCATCCTGAAGCCAAAAACTCTCGGGTAAAAGTATCATTTTTTTCATCAGCCTTAGGGCCAAATCCCAGGCAAAGGGATAATTGGAGCCATGCTTTTTAATATTTTTCACCACAATAGTCATTACTGCTCCAGGTTTTAGAAGCTCAAACAAATGATTGTAAATTTTTTCAAGCTCATCCAGAAACTCCTCATAGGAATCCATATTGCCCAAATCGAGTTTCCCCAACTCCGATTCAGGATCGCTATAATTTACCTGCAGACCTCTTCTCACTCTTTTTGCCTGGTTTTCAGCTCCTTTCATGTTGAGCATATTCCAATAGGGCGGCGATGTGAAAACATAATCCAGATGACCAATATCGGCAGAATCAATTTCTCTAATGTCTTTATTGATAACCTTGAAGAATGTTTCGCGGTCAATGGGTTTTTCGAACAGATTGGGATTTTGGTGGTAAACGGAATGGCAACGTTCGCTGGCAATTTTCGAAAAAAATTCGCTGAGTTCTATGCCCACTGTGTTTCTGTTTTTGGCAATGGCTGCAACTACAGTGCTTCCTGTGCCACACATGGGGTCGAGTACCAAATCTTTTTCGCGGGTAAAAACATCGAGATACAGGTTCACAAGCTCCTCGGGAAATTTGGCGGGATGTAGAATTTCTTTCCTGTTTCGTGGTTTGGGTTTTAGAATAAACCAGCTGGGAAACAATCCTTTATGTTGAAAATCGGGCAGCCTTTGATGTTTTAAAAATCCAAAGTCTTCGGTCGATTCCTGAGTTCCGCTTTTCTCGTCAGTTCTAAAAAACAGCTGGTAGAACAATTGATTGTCCGTGTGAAAATGATTTTGGGAAGCAGTAGATTCTGGGATTTCCATACATCCTATTTTTTCATCTTTCAGGCTAAGGGTAGCACTCAGGGTTTTTGCCAAATCCCAGGCCAAGGGAAAATAATGGTCTTCGGTTTGAAGGTTGGGGATAATGATGCTGAGAAACCGGCGGTGGTAAAGTTTTTCTTTGAGTTGAGCGGCGAGGTTGAGTATTTGGGCTTTGAGTTTCTGCCAACTTTGCTCGTCAACAACCTGTTCCATCATTCCGCGAACATCGAGCAAGGCAAACTGCAATTGACTGGCATTGTTTAATTTATCCCCGGAAAAAAAATGAGCGGCTTCTTCCAGGGCACAATTTTTAGCTATTTTGTCCTGCTCTGGATTTCCCCAAAAGAAAAAGTTTCTGTCCATTTCTTCCGAGTCGAATTTCATGAAAAAACGAATGCTTTTTCTGAACAAATCTTCATCCGTAGTGAATTTAAACCACGATTTCTGATAGGGTAACCATTCTTTGGAATCTATATTGTTGAAGCGGTTTATCATAAAATTAGTTTGTGGCTAAATTACAAAAAACAAAACTTAGTTTTAAACAAACCTAAGCAGTAGAAAAGAGACATCTTTTTCCCAGAGAAAAAGGTCTCAATGAAATCTGCCGTTATTCTGTAGGTTTAAAAGGAGATTTTTCTAACATCTTCAGAGCTTCTTGAAATCCCTTAAATCAACTCAAGTTTTGTATTTTGAATGCGACCAATCATAGAACAAAAATTATCAAATTTTTCTTCCAATTATCTTAAATTTGCCCGCTCAAATAAGTAAACAAGTAACTATTTAAATTTCTTTTTTCCCTTGCGCCTTCGCGCCCCCGCCTATCGGCAGGCAGGTTTGGGGCAATTGAATTCAGAATAGACCAATATATAAAAGACAATAGCATGGATTATAATTTTAACGAAATAGAGAAGAAATGGCAGGCCTATTGGGCTGAAAACAAAACGTTTAAAGCCGAAATCGATAAGAACAAACCCAAATTCTATGTGCTCGATATGTTTCCATATCCTTCGGGTGCCGGATTGCATGTGGGTCATCCGCTGGGTTATATCGCTTCCGACATCTATGCTCGTTACAAAAGAAACAAGGGGTTTAATGTGCTGCATCCCATGGGCTACGATGCTTATGGTTTGCCCGCTGAGCAGTATGCCATCCAAACCGGAACTCATCCTGCCATCACCACCGAAAAAAACATTGCCCGCTATCGTCAGCAACTCGATCAGATTGGATTCTCGTTCGATTGGGACAGAGAAGTAAGAACTTCCGACCCAAAATATTATAAATGGACCCAGTGGACTTTCATTCAGCTCTTCTATTCCTGGTACGATAAAACAGTGCAAAAAGCAGCTAAAATTGAAGATTTGGTTGCCACATTTGAGAAAAGCGGAAATGAAGGAATCCATGCCGCTACCTCGCAGGAAGATGTTTTTTCTGCCCATGAGTGGAATGCCAAATCGGAGTTTGAAAAGGCCGAAATCTTAATGAATTACCGTTTGGCCTACCTTGCCGAAACCTCCGTAAATTGGTGTCCGGCATTGGGAACTGTTCTTGCCAACGACGAGGTAAAAGACGGACTCTCGGAGCGCGGAGGGCATCCGGTGGAGAAACGAATGATGAAACAATGGTTGCTCCGAATCACAGCCTATTCCCAGCGGCTTCTCGATGGATTGGAAACCATAGAGTGGAGCGAGTCGCTCAAAGAAACCCAGCGCAACTGGATTGGCCGTTCCGAAGGTGCTTCGGTAATTTTCGATGTGAAAGGCCATAACGAGAAAATTGAAATTTTTACCACCCGTCCCGATACCTTATTTGGCGCCACTTATATGGTTTTGGCTCCCGAGCATGAATTGGTATCTAAAATTACCACAGAATCTCAAAAAGCCGAAGTGGAAGAATATGTAATCTGGGCAAAAAACAGATCGGAAAGAGAGCGCATGTCCGAAGTGAAAACCGTAAGCGGGAAATTCACCGGAGGCTATGGAATTAATCCGCTCACAGGTTTGGAAATCCCCATTTGGGTGGCTGATTATGTGCTGATGGGTTACGGAACCGGCGCCATTATGGCTGTTCCTGCCCACGATAGCCGCGATTTTGCTTTTGCCCGTTATTTTGGTCTTCCAATAGTTCAGGTGGTGAGCCAAAAAGGAGAGGAGCCTACCAACCCCGTCACCCGGGAACAATCCTACGATTCCAAAGATGGAATTTCGATCAATTCGGGCTTCTTGTCGGGACTCGAAACCAAAGCTGCCATTAAAACTGCTATTGCCAGAGTGAAAGAAATGGGGATAGGAAAAGGAACTGTGAATTTTCGTTTGCGGGATGCCATTTTTAGTCGTCAACGCTATTGGGGAGAACCATTTCCGGTTTATTATAAAGACGGTATTGCTCAAACATTGCCCGTTGACCAATTACCACTTTTGCTCCCCGAAGTAGATAAATATTTGCCCACCGAAAGTGGTGAACCACCGTTGGCCAGAGCTCAAAACTGGAAAACCGCCGATGGCTATCCACTCGAAACCAATACTATGCCCGGTTTTGCCGGCTCCAGTGCCTATTATTACAGATATATGGATCCCACAAACAATGAAGCCTATTTTTCTAAAGATGCTATTGAATACTGGCAAAATGTGGATTTATATCTGGGTGGCGACGAACATGCCACAGGCCATTTGCTTTATGCGCGTTTCTGGGCCATGTTCCTCTACGATTTTGGGATGACAGTTCGCCCCGAACCCTTTCAAAAGCTTATCAATCAAGGTAAAATTCAGGGGAGATCGAGTTTTGTTTATCGAATCAATGGAACAAATACCTTTGTGAGTTATGGTCTTCGCAACAACCATCCAACTACACGTCTTTATGTGGACATCAGCATGGTTCATAACGATGTGCTGAATACACAAGCCTTTAAAGAATGGCGCGAGGAGTATTCCAATGCAGAGTTTGTGCTGGAAGATGGGAAATATATCTGTGGTTGGGAAGTTGAAAAAATGTCGAAATCGAAGTACAATGTTCAAAACCCCGACGACCTGATTGAGAAATATGGAGCTGATACCTTCCGTTTGTACGAAATGTTTTTAGGACCCATAGAAAGTCATAAACCCTGGGATACCAATGGAATAGAAGGCGTTTTCAGGTTCATCAGAAAATTCTGGCGTTTGTATCACAATCATGCCAACGAGTTTGAAGTGAGTCAGGAGGAAGCTTCACCCGCCGAACTCAAAGTGCTTCATCAAACCATTAAGAAGGTGTCTGATGATATGGAGCGTTTTGCATTCAATACCACAGTGAGTCAGTTTATGATTTGTGTTAACGAGCTCAACGAGCTTAAATGCAACAAAAAAGCCATTCTCGAACCGCTCACCATTCTTGTTAGTAGCTTTGCACCCCATATTGCCGAAGAATTGTGGAGCAATTTTGGTCATAAAACCAGCATTTCCACTGCGCCTTTCCCCGAATTCAACCCTCAGTTTGTGGCCGAAGATACCTTTGAATACCCCGTTTCGTTCAATGGAAAACTGCGGTTTAAAATTGAGCTTAGCATCGATTTTACCGCGCAGCAAGTGGAAGAAGCAGTACTAGCCAATGCTGAAGCAGCCAAATGGCTTCAGGGAAATCAACCGAAAAAGGTGATTGTTGTTCCCCGCCGGATTGTTAATGTGGTGATTTAGTTTTATTTATAATTTCACGAAAATCCGTGAAAAAGCAAAATGTAAAAAGAAAGAGATGTTGTTTTGTTTAATGACGTCTCTTTTTTTATGTGAATTTAAGGGATCAAAGCATCGAAGAGGATTGAAGCCCCGGGATTTGGAACCCAAAGCCAAGGACGCTATCCCCTCATACTTCGGGGCTATCATCCCGGGATTTGGAA